>CAMCGI010000026.1 GCA_945874205.1 Francisella tularensis subsp. holarctica | reverse complement strand
CCATTCACGTCTGCGTTAATCAATCGACCTGTTGAGGATTGAAACAATCCCCGCTTTTTACGTTGTCCAAGATAGGTTGCTTGATGATGTAGTCCTTCACCAGCGAAGTGATCTACCTTACTGGTATAAGACTCTTCTACCGTTCTGGTATGAATACCGACTTCCTGATTCTTATCGGTGATGTTATTGATTAGCTGACGATAAGGAATCTGTACAAACTTTTGGTTGGTTTTTTTACCCAGTGCTATCTCATCTTTCCAACCTTGATTGTAATGTAATGGTCTAATAATCTCGGAAGGAAAGATAGCTTATAATTTGCCATAGCGTATAGAGTTAAGAAAAAGTAAACTAGGAAAGCGCTTTATTAGAGTGTGATATGATGTTAAAAAAGACTAGGAGTTAGTTATGAGCACAGTTACATTTGATACATTCAAGTACATCAATAAGCTAAAAGAGTCTGGTGTTCCAGAAAAGCAAGCGATTGCAGAAGCAGAAGCATTGGCAGAAGCTGTATCGTCAATTAAGTGGGTGACAACTCAAGATTTACAGATAGAACTTGCGCCTATTAAAGCAGAAATTACCCTGTTAAAGTGGATGATTGGCTTGTCTCTTGCTCTGTCTGTTGGCATTATATCTATGTTATCTAAAATTGTTTTGCCAGCACATTAAGGAGTACATCATGGGTACCGTTACATTTGTAGGGTTGCGAGGGTATTAGAACAGGTTTTTGATTTTATGTAATGGTGCGCCCGACGCGATTCGAACGCGTGACCCTTGCCTTCGGAGGGCAATACTCTATCCAGCTGAGCTACGGGCGCATTTTAGCCAACCATTATATCATTATAAGAATTAAAACTGTCTTTTTTCATGCTATACTTAAAAAGTTAAGCATTTTTAAGGTGCATTATTGGTTATCAATGATGTTAAACGGGAAGCTCGGTGCAATACCGACACTGCCCCCGCAACAGTAAAGAAGAAAATATTTGTCGATATTTATTTATCAGCCACTGAATCATAGTCGGTTTGGGAAGGTACAAATAAAATTGCTTCTAAGTCTGGATACCGGCCTTTAAAACTCGTTTACCGATTGCGGTGGGCAATACGGCAAAGCAGGCTATTTTAGTTAACGATTGTCTGTTTTTATCACCTTTCAAGAAAGTGATGTTTCCGTTTGTCTTTCGTGCCATAACTACTTATGACCGAAGGAATTTTTTATGTTTTCTCTCTCAACTCAGCACACGACATTAAGTGTCGCGATTCTGTGTGTTTTATCTCAAAATCTAGCATTAGCAAACAATACACTTGATCAAGTTGTCGTTTCATCTACACGCAGCGAACAATCTGCCGCCGACCTAACGGGTAGTGTGACTATTATTACAGCAGAACAGCTCGAAGAAAAAGCCATTCAAACACTACCCGAAGCCTTGGATCGATTGGCAGGTATCCCCATGTATAGTAATGGTGGATTAGGAAAAAATACTTCTATTTTTCTGCGTGGTCAAGACAGTAAACGCGTGTTATTGTTGGTTGATGGGGTTCGTTTTAATGACCCAACTGGCATGAGTGGTGCAAATTGGCAACATTTATTGGTATCGGATATTGAGCGCATCGAAATTTTACCTGGAGCACAGGCTGGTATTTGGGGTGCGGATGCGGGGGCTGGCGTAATTAACGTCATTACTAAAACCGCCAAGCAAGGCATACATGGCAATATTAGCTATGCATTAGGGACACTAGGTGAAAAAGAAACCAAAGGCTCTTTCAGCTATGGTCAGGATAATTTTGATGCGCGTGTATCGTTGCAATCGCTATCTAGCGATGGGCTTAGCGCACTAACCCCGATTACTAATGGTCAAACACAAAACCCATTAGACTATGAAAAAGATGGTTACAAAAACAATACTAGCAATTTAAAATTAGGTTGGAATTTAGACGATAAACAACGCTTAGAACTAGGTGGTTTTTTCACTGATACCACCTCACAATATGATGGATTTAGCGCCCCCAATGACGCGCTAACGCATAGTAGTTATCGTCAAAACAGTGGCTCATTAAGTTATACACGCGATATTTTGGGCTGGCAAACCAAGTTCAGCACGCAAGCAGGGAAACTGCACAGCGAAAATTTCAATGGTAGCAATATCTCTAACGGTACTTACGATGTCGATGTACGTCAAAATGCGATTCAGACCAATCATGCAGATAATCTTGGTTCTTGGTCGCTTGGTAGCGAATGGATTGAACAAAATGCGCACAATATGGGCATTGGCACACAGACAGGAAGTTATAATCAGTCAGGTGTTTTTGTTGCACGCGTGCAAAAGTTTCACCTGCCCACTTTTGAGCATCCTACTCTGCTTAACCTCAGTTTACGTAACGATGATCATAATCAATACAAAAGCTATGTTAGCAACCATATTGGCTTAAAGCAATTTTGGGCAACCGAGGGTTATGTCGCGTTTAACATTGGCGATAGTCAACGTAGCCCCAATATGTATGAGCGTTTTGGTCCTTATACCAGCACAGCAATTGTGCCAGAAACAATCAATAGTAAAGAACTGGGTGTTGGTTATAAAGGGTATAGTCTGACGCATTTTGAAAATGCGATTGATAATTTGATCGATTTCAATATGGCGACTTATAAATACAGTAACCTTACGGGCTCGTCTAAGCTATCTGGTTGGGAATGGAAAGCGATTCAAGCGCTTCCTAGTATACAATCTGAGTTAGTCCTAAGTTACACTGTACTCGATGCGAAAGATAAAGATGGTAACCGCCTAGCACGTCGCCCTGACAATAATGGCAGTGCTGGCTTTACCTATTTGGGTTTAACACATACCGCACTATCGCTACAAGCACAGCATGTCGGCAGTCGTTTGGATGGTGGTTATACTGGTCCGCAGACAGGTAACTATTGGTTATGGCATGCGAATGCCAGTTATCAGTGGACAAAACACGTGCGACTCTTTGCTAAGGGCATCAATCTAACCGATGAGCGCGTTATGCAGGCAACCGATAGTTATATGGGTTCTGTGCCAAACAATTATTATGCTTATTCACCGCGCACCATTTTGACTGGTATTGAGCTTAAGTTTTAAACAACAGGAAATTTTATGAATAGCAACTCAGAAAACCATACAAAACGAATGCAAAAGCATAAAGCCATTGTCGATGCAGGTATGGCACGTGCTAATGATGAAAAAGGCTTGATTGTGGTACTTACAGGTGATGGCAAAGGAAAATCATCTTCTGGCTTTGGCATGGTCGCACGCGCCTTGGGGCATGGGATGAAAGTGGCTGTGGTACAATTCATTAAGGGTAGTTATAGTACAGGTGAAGAGGATTTTTTCCGTCGCTTTCCCAACGAGGTATCTTATCACGTGATGGGTGATGGTTTTACGTGGGAAACACAAAATATCAATAAGGATATTGAGAGTGCAAAAAAAGCGTGGGAACAAGTAAAGCTATTTTTAGCTGATGAAAGCATTAATATGATTTTATTAGACGAGTTAAATATTGTATTACGTATGCATTATTTAGAAACCGAACAAGTATTAAGTGACTTAGCATCCCGCCCCCAGATGCAACACGTCATTATTACTGGACGTGGTGCGCCACAATTATTAATAGATGCTGCTGATACGGTTAGTGAAGTCAAAGAAATTAAACATGCCTACAAAGCAGGCATTAAAGCTCAGTGCGGCATCGAGCTTTAAGAACAGAAAATGGAAGTAACATGAAAACACATTCACATAGCTTAGTTATTAGTGAGTTGCAAGAAAACCAATCGCTTTCGCCTGCACAACGAAAATTCAATCTTGCCTTAGAAAAAATTGAAAAACAAAAAGCAGCATTAGCAGAGTGGCAACAAACAGATGACTTGTGTAAACAATCTATCGCCTATAAGTTTTTGCCATTGAGACAAGAACTGATTAACGAGCAAATACAGCAAGCTATTTTTTTTGATGACTGTTTGACACGTTATAAATTTACTAAGATACAAAAAGAAAAGCTGACCTATCTTATTTGTAATCTATGTAATGAGTTAGTTGAACAAACTGATGATCCAGCATTATTAGCATTGTATCAACGTTATATAGAAGATGATAAGGATGATTTACGTACCAAAGAAGAAGAAATTGAAATAAAAGCGGCAATGCGCGACTCATTTCGCAAAGAGTTTGGTGTAGAGCTAGATGAAAATGTCGACATTAATGACCCTGAAGCACTTATGCACGTAATTTTTGAACAACAGTTTAAACAGCAGCACGAGAATAACCCTCCAAAACAGCGCAAAAAAACAGCAAAGCAAGAAGCGAAAGAAGCCAAAGAGCGAGAGGAAGCACAAACAGCACAGCAATCAATTCAGAACATTTACCGCCAACTGGTTAAAACGCTTCATCCCGACCGTGAAACAGATATCGAAGAGAAAGAGCGAAAAACAATCTTGATGCAGGCAATTACTGTCGCTTACGAAGAAAAGAATTTAATCAAATTATTAGAGCTGCAATTACAAGAAACGCAAACTAGTCATCAGTTACACCAATTAAGTGACGACAAAATCAAACCGTTTATAAAGCTTCTTGAACAACAATTGCAACAACTTAAAGCAGAAACAGCTGATATTGAAAATCATTATAAAATGATACTCAATATGAGATTTTTCGATCGTATTACGCCAAAACGCTTGCACGCTTTAATCAAAGAAGACATTCGTCGGCTTGACATGCAACTTAAACAAACCAAATCAAATAATCATGGGTTTAAAATAGACATCAACTACTTAAAAGCTTGGTTAAAAAACTTAGATAGTCAATATTACTGGGATTAATTACTATACCATCTATCTACAATACACATTAATGTAAAAAGGAACGAACAATGACTAACCTACTCTCTCAACGTGCTCAGTGGATATTACTCGCAATTATGACGCTTATGATAATAGTAACGCGTTATAACCACTTTTTTAGTCAAACCCTATTAGCCGATGCTACGTGGGCAGCTTTTTTTATCGCAGGCTTAGTGTTATCTAGCCGTTTAGCACCTGTGGTGTTAATCATTGAAGTCTTAGCGATTGATTTAGGTTGGCGTATTTTGTCTGGTACAGCGAGCGAAAATAGCTGTGTATCGGCTGCTTATCCATTTTTAATCGTTGCCTACGGTAGCCTTTGGGTATTGGGTCGCTTAACTGCCAAGCTTGCTGATATGTCGCTTAAGGGGTTGGCTGTGACCTATGCTGGTCTAACTGCAGGTGTGTTGAGTTCTTTTGCTATTTCAAATACTGCTTGGTACGCATTCTCTGGTCAATATGATGCCATGCCAGTGCTTGAGTTTACTGAAAAAGTGTCGCCTTATTTCTTTAGTTTTTTACAAGGTGCGGCTTTCTGGGTAACCCTATCAGTTGCAGTCTGGTTTATATTAAGTAAAGTTGTAACACGTAATTCAACGCAATTCAATTAAGTTTTAGGAATAACATAGTATGACTACCATCAATAGCAATTCTGGAAATTCATTAAATTGGTTTGCGAAGTTTCCTTGGATGTTGTTAGTAATCGCCTATTTACTTGCTGTGGAATATTTGCATCTTTCTATGTCTGGTAATATTGGCTATGGCTTTATTGCATTGGCGGTGGTTGCTTTCTTCCTTGAAATGTTTAAAGCGGGCGATATTGGCGTTGGTGCTTTTTTTCTCGATCAATTTTGGGCAATTGTTGGTATTGTTTTATCCTCTGGTTTATTGTCCTATTTGTTTTTTGTTGAAAGTAGAGATCCCACTTTTTATCATTGGCTTGGTTTTAGCATGATTGTCGCTGATGCCTTATTAAACCAAGTAAACGCTTATCGCACGGCATTACGCAATATTGATGTGCCCTAACTAAGCATAAATACCACATTTCATCGATTTGACACAGCAGCGGAGTAAGCAGGAAATCAGCATTATGAAACACCGATTCTTAGCCTTATTTACTGTTGCTGTGCTGATTATAGCGACCACTGTTTTTTTCTTAATAACAAAATCAGCACCGAGCGTAGTATCTATTACAGTATTACCCAGTAAAATTACTAGCTCACAACTGATAGCACCCATACCACAAAACCTTGTCCATAATACCGATAAGGTTGCCTTAGGTAGTCGTTTGTTTCATGACCCGCTTTTATCGCCAGTAAAAATCTATTAGAATCAGATATGGGGCGTTATAACGTCACCAAGCAAGAGACGGATCGTCATTATTTTAAAGTGCCATCGTTGCGCAATATTGCGCTCACAGCACCCTACTTACATGACGGTTCACAAAAAACGCTTGAAGAGGTAATAAAGGTCATGGGGCAGTATCAGCTCGGCAAAGAATTAACCAGTAATGAAGTTAATCAGTTAATTGCTTTTTTGCAGAGCTTAACGGGTGAATACCAAGGAAAGCCGCTACAATGATTAATGCTAAAACGGCACGCTATCACCTTGCTCGTATCGTAGCTATATTTGTTGCTGTAGGGTTATTAGTATTCATGTTTTTCATGACTCAACCCGTTAATAATGAACATCATCATGCACTGATGACACAGTTTGCTCAATTACAACACAATCAATCTCGTTTAGGAGAATTGGTTTTGCAACTTAATTTTAGTTTATCGAATAACTATGATGAAGTTAATGAGGTTATGCAAGCGATTAGTTCTAGTATTCAAGAACTAAAAAATGGCGACAATGCAGTAGAGGCATGCCGCTATCTTCCTTTTGTTAAGACGCTACTCGACACGGAACAGCAAATAAAAAACAAAAACGATGCACTAGAGCATTTCAAATCTAATAATTCTCTACTAAAAAACTCATTGCTTTATTTACCTAAAGCAAGAGATGAACTCTTTGCACAGTTAGATAATGATCAAGAATTGAAATCTACGGCAAATCAATTGGTAGAGCTACTATTGCTAAGGCGCATCAGTGAAAATTCATTTATTAGTGACGATAGTGTGTATAATCTGATGAAGCAACTAGATCAAGACACAATCAGACTCAACCCTAATCAACAAAAATATATTACACGCTTCATAAGACATGCTACCTTGGTCGCAACAGCAACACCAGAAATCAACACACTGATTAGTGAACTCATTTCAAATCAAGATAATATTGAAAAATTGATCGTTTTATACCGCGATTATTATAATCAACGACAACAAATATCTTCCTTATATCGCTGGTTATTATTAATTGCTGTTCTGCTGCTCACACTATATAGTGCTCGAACACTACAAAACTTACAGCTAAGCGCACGTCAGCTTAAACTTGCATTAACCGCATTTAACCATAGCCACGATGCCATTATTATTACCGACAAAGATGGTATCATCACCAATACTAATCCTGCTGTTACACGAATTACAGGTTACCGACACGATGAGCTTGTGGGCAACACGATAAAACACCTACACCCCAATCACGATGATCGCTTTTACACCGATATCTGGCAACGCCTTGTCGAAAAAAAGCAATGGCAAGGTGAATTATTAAATCAGCGTAAAAATGAAACGCCATTCTCTGAACTATTAACGATTAGTGCTGTTGAGACAGAAACAGGAGAAATAACACACTATATTTGTACACTCGTCGATATTACCAAACAAAAGCAAGATGCTGCTGAAATCCATAATCTTGCTTTTTACGACAACCTAACACAGCTTCCTAATCGTCGCCTACTACTAGACCTGTTAGCGCATCAAATTAATATTAACAAACACACTCAACAACAATCGGCACTTTTATTTATCGATCTCGACAATTTTAAAACGCTCAATGATACAAAAGGGCATCATATTGGTGATTTAATGTTGATTGAGGTTGCACAGCGTTTAAAAAACTGTCAGTTTGAACAAAGCAACTTGGCACGTTTGGGAGGTGATGAATTTGTTGTTATTTTAACAAATTTAACAATTGATCGATCATTATCTGCAATACATGCTAAGCGTGTTGCGGAAAAAATACGCTCTGAAATTAATCGTCCCTTTAATTTACAAGGGATTGACTACCTAACAACATGTAGTATTGGTATTCGTGTGTTTGATAGGGATGTGACAATTGAGGAACTGTTTAAACAAGCGGATACCGCAATGTATGCAGCTAAAAAGGCAGGACGCAATCAGTCGATGTTTTTTGACCCTACCATGCAAACTAAGCTCGAAGCTTATTCATCACTTGAAGCAGACATTCAACAAGCGTTAGGATTGAATCAGTTTGAGTTATTTTATCAAGCACAAATTAATAGTAATGACCGTGTTGTTGGTGCAGAAGTCTTATTACGTTGGCGACATCCTAAACGTGGTTTGGTTTTTCCAGATCAATTTATTCCGCTTTTGGAAGAAACTGGCTTAATTATCCCCATTGGTCAGTGGATTTTACAGACATCATGTCTACAACTCAAAGAATGGCAACAAGACAAACGCTATAGCCATTTGGTATTGGCTGTTAATATTAGTGGTCGTCAGTTATCAGAGCCTAACTTTACCATGCAACTGCACGCAATCTTACAAGAAACCCAAGTCAATCCTGCACTGCTAAAATTAGAAATTACCGAAAGCATGTTGCTCGATAATATCCAAGAAATTATTAGCATTATGCATAACTTAAAAACACTCGGTATTCGATTTTCGATGGATGATTTTGGAACAGGTTATTCATCGCTTCAATACCTTAAACGTTTACCACTTGATCAGCTTAAAATTGATCAGTCATTTGTACGTGATATTACCCAGAATACCAGTGATAAAGCCATTATTAGTACCATTATTGCAATGGCACAGAGTTTACAATTAGCAATTATTGCGGAAGGCGTTGAAACTGAAGCACAGCGTACCCTATTACACCATCTAGGCTGTCATCACTACCAAGGTTATTTATTTAGCAAACCGATACCCTTGAGTGACTTTATGGATTTTTTGCTAACACATAAAACGGAATTAAACGTCTAATGAGTACACTCATTATTGTACTAGCGTTAATACTAGATTATTTTTTTGGCGAATTACCTAACCACCTTCACCCATTAGTAGGCTTTGGTAATATGGCGCATATCCTAGAAAAAAGATGGAATCAATCCTGTAATTCATCTCGTTATCGTTTTTGGATGGGTCTTAGCGCACTCCTATTATTGGTGATTGTTCCTGTTTTTTTAGTCTTCATTTTACTCATTGTGCTGCCTTTATGGATAAATATACTGCTTCAACTGTTAATTTTATGGTTTTGTATTGGTTGGCGAAGTTTGAGCGCACATGCAAAAGCAATTTCTTTTTTATTATCAATCTCTAATGTTATGGCTGCACGAGAAGCACTCGCTTTTATTGTTAGTCGTGATACAGAACAACTATCCGAGCGAAAAGTTGCTGCGGCAACAATTGAATCGGTACTGGAAAATGGAAATGATGCTGTTTTTGCAAGTATTTTTTGGTTTGTTGTTGGGGGCGCGCCAGCTGCGTTAGCACATCGATTGATAAACACACTAGATGCAATGTGGGGTTATCGTAATCAGCGCTTTAACTATTTTGGTAAATCGGCTGCAATATTAGATGATGTGATGAACTATATCCCATCACGGCTAACAGCGCTCAGTTATGCTTTAGTGAGTCATCATATTAAAACTGCTTTCGTTTGTTGGATCAATCAAGCGAAATGTCATAGTAGCCCTAATGCTGGTGTTGTGATGGCAGCTGGTGCTGGTGCTTTAGCAATAAGATTAGGCGGCAGTGCTCGTTATGATGGCATTTTAGAAGTTCGCCCTGTATTTGGCATTGGTAGAAGTGCAAAAATGGAAGATATTGAAGATTCATTACTCTTAATCAATAAATCGTTATTATTATGGCTCGTTGTATTGGTGGCATTATGACTTTAGTTCACGGTGGTCAGTTACGTGCTGCCTCTATGCAATATGGTGGCTCAATTGATGAATGGCTAGACTTATCAACAGGTATTGCGCCTTGGTCTTACCCCCTTCCCTCTGTACCAGATGAAATTTGGCAACGTTTACCAGAAAACAATGATGGATTAGAAACTGCTGCGAGTAATTACTATCAAGTCGCTGAAAACCAACTTTTACCTATTGCAGGTAGTCAGTGGGCAATAGAACAGATTTCTCGCCTCTATCCAGCTGGGTTAAAAGTCGGTATGTTACGCTATAGCTATGCTGAACATGCGCTTGCTTGGCAAGCAGCTGGACATACATTAAGATTATTTGATAATTTTGAAAGTTTGTTATTAGATGCTGCTTTTTTAAATGTTGTTGTATTAATTAGTCCTGATAATCCATTGGGTTATTGTGTGTCAGAGCAGGATTTGTGCTTATTGAAACAGAAATTATATTTAGGTGTTATGGTTATTGACTTAGCATTTATCGATGGCAATACTATTCCTCACATCCCACTTGAAAAAGATATATGGTTATTACGCTCGGTAGGTAAATTTTTTGGGTTGGCTGGTATTCGTTTAGGATTTGTTTTAGCAATTGAGGAGCAGATTGAGCAACTTGCGCAAAAACAATCACCTTGGGCAGTTAACCATTTGGCACGTTGGGCTGGAAAAATAGCCTTAGCAGATACACGTTGGCAAACAGATCAATATCAAAAACTAACAGAACAGAGTCAACGCTTAAAACGAACACTGGAACGTAACCAGTTTACCATCATTACCCAGACCGATTATTTTGTGACAATGACACACCATAATGCTCAGCTTATTTATCAATCAGCACTCAGTACACATATTTTATTACGTTACTTTCCTGCTTTTAATGGCATTCGTTTTGGCTTACCTAAAACGGAAGGAGATTGGTTTAGATTAGAAAAATGGTTACAGGAGACATTATGCCTGCTTTAATGGTTCAAGGATGCACATCCGATGCAGGTAAAAGTACATTTGTTGCAGGATTGTGTCGCTTACTTACTAGAAAAGGGTATTCTGTCGCCCCCTTTAAGCCACAAAATATGGCACTTTCTGCTGCTGTCACAATCGATGGAGGTGAAATTGGTCGTGCGCAAGCTTTGCAGGCTTTGGCATCTGGGTTAGTGCCACATTCAGATATGAATCCTGTATTACTCAAACCCACCTCTGATTGTAACGCACAAGTAATTATTCAAGGCAAAGTAATTGGACACTTAAACGCACTCGATTACCATACTTACAAACAAACGGCACAAACAGCAGTGCTCGACTCTTGGCAACGCTTAACGCAATACTACCCTATTTGTTTAGTTGAAGGGGCTGGCAGCCCTGCCGAGATTAATTTAAGAGAAAATGACATTGCTAATATGGGTTTTGCAGAAGCAGTTGATATTCCCGTCATTCTGATTGCTGACATTGATAAAGGTGGCGTATTTGCCCATATTATTGGCACGCTTGCTTGTTTGTCAGAATCGGAACAGGCACGCATTAAAGGGTTTGTCATTAATCGTTTTAGGGGTGATTTAGCATTATTACAGTCTGGATTAACGTGGCTCGAAGCCAAAACAGGAAAACCTGTCTTGGGTGTTTTACCCTATATCATGGATTTGAAATTAGATGAAGAGGATGCAGTGCGTCAACACGATCAAACACTTGACTCGAATCAGTTAAAAGTGCGTGTATTGCGTTTGCCGCATATCAGCAATCATAGCGACTTCTCACCTTTATTAACCGATTCACGCGTTGATTTTAGCTATATCGATATTACAGATAATCACTATCAAGCCGATGTAATTATCATCCCTGGTAGCAAAGCAGTAATGTCCGACTTAAGTCAATTAATAGAAAATGACTGGCGCAATAAACTCATTAAACATTTGCGCTATGGCGGCAAAATTTTAGCAATTTGCGGTGGCTTTCAAATGCTTGGACGCAGTTTATTAGATCCTAAACTCATTGAAGGAAATAAACGGCAATGCTCAGGACTCGCTTTTTTTGATATAACAACCCGTTGGCAAAGTGAGAAAGTACTGACACAGCAAACAGGGAAGCTTTGGACTGGTGAACAGATAAGTGGCTATGAAATGCATCAGGGTGTCAGCATTGGCAATGCACTAGAACGTCCATTTGCAACACTCAGTAATGGTAAAACCGATGGCGCAATCAGTGAGTATGGCAATATCATCGGCACTTACTTGCATGGTTTATTTGATGAACCTAGCGCTTATAATGCACTCCTATCTTGGATGGGACTAGAGTCTGATGATATGCAACACGCACTCAGCCATGAACAACAACAACTGGCTGAGTTAGATAAATTAGCTGATGTATTAGAAGCACATTGTGATATGGATAAGTTAATGAGCATGTTACAGCCTAACTCACCACACAATACTCCCCGAAACCAATCCTAGTTCTGTGCGAGTAATTTCCAGTTGTGACACTAGCAAACCTGACTGACTGAGCTGACTGAGCCAATTAAATAACTCACTTGCATTCGCTTGATTAATTTGCCCTTTCAGTTGCTCGTTAACGATACGAATATCGATAACCTTCCCCTGCAAGCTGCTGGGTAACGGATAATGTGATAAGGTTGCCATCATCGCATCACTGCCGACAACCAAAGCAGTATTCGACGGCAACTGACTAATAATTAACTGTAATTGTTCTTGCTGTTTTGTCGCTTGCATCAATGCCTGCTGCATACTTGTCTGCCAGTGCCACCAACTCATAGCACCCCAAAATAAAAGCATCAAGCTCAACAGCGTTGCTAGCAAAGTAGCTCGAGGATGCTGCATCAGCTGTGCGACTTCTGCTCTTACATTATTCAGACTCATTGCATACTATCCCGAAAAAGCTCGCACTGATTAGGTGATAACCACTGTAGTTGCCAGGGTGATTCAAGCCGAATACTTTCACGCTGATTATCACTAATCGTATCCGCCCAAGACAGGCGCAATTTACCCTGTTGCCAGTGCAACTGATTAACGGCTGCTAAGTGCCCCAATGCATGCTGTGCCACTTGCACTGCTGACATCAGCGATGATGCCTGTTCTTTGCTCGCTGCTTGGCGGCGTGTCAGTTCACTTTTTGCCTGTACCAAAGGGTTAACACGACGCTTAATATCGGGAAAAGCCACTACAAATTGCGCCTCGGTTTGCTGCTTGATCGCTTGCGTTTGCTGTTGTGCTTGCCACGCCAACAAACTAGTATTGCTAAACCAAACAATCAACAATAAAGATGCTAAGCTCACAGGTAAGCGATAGGTCTTAAGCTTATTCAGATTAAGCCATGCAGAACCCACCCCCTCTCGCAAGTCAAAACTAGGCAATTGTGCTACAAAAGAAGTCAGAGGATGCCAGTGAAGTTGCCAACACTGCCATGCCTCTGGTTTTTGATGGGCGTAAACCGTAATTGGCTGTTGTGATTGAGATTGTAATAAGCTTATCACAGCACTCATTTGCACTATATCACCAGCAGCGCCTTGCCAAAGCCCCCAACGTAAACGCACACGATCACCTTCGATAAGGGCAGTAATTCCCAACTCACTTGACCAAGGTAATGCCAACACATCAGGACAATAAGCAGATACAGTTTCTTTTTGAGTGCGTTGCCAACTTTGCCAGAATTCCTCACTAATTACCGCAACCCAGCGTTCACCACGATCATCCATAGCAGTTGGGACAATATGTACAGCTTCAATAGACTGCGCTAATTTTTCCTCGATGGCAAAAGCCAACACCTCTCGCCATCGCCGACCTTTGGGTAAAACGACTGATTGCCAGCTAATGGCTTCAGAAGGAAACCATTGCCAATGTTTAGTGGTGTTTATCAAAAATTTACTTATTTATTAATGCTTGCAACCAGCACCGCAGCCTGCAGATGAAGGATCTGACTGCACATGCTTTGTTGTATCGCTTTTAGTGGTAGTTTGCTCTATTGCCAACTCTAAATTTGTAAGTAGCTCAACAACATATTCTGATAAATCATCAAGTTGTGTTAAGCCTGAATAGGCTTGCTCTACATTTCCTTCTAAATATAAGTTAACGAGTTCTGAAACCTTTTGATGAAATAACTTATGCGCAACATCGAGATTATCAATCTCTACCAATCCTTCGTAGGCAATCCCCTCGGAAGATCGCCATTTACCCAAAGCACAAGCTGTAAAATCACCTACTATTTTAGGGTCGACTGTTTTGTCATAACCTTCTAGATAATTAACCATTCTAATGCGCCAATTTAAATGCGCTTGCTTCATATCGGACAACAAAGTACGCCCTACTTTGGCAATATTCTGACCTGATTTATTCAGTTTAAAAGTACCGACAAGCTTGCTTAAGGTTTGCATTGTCCTCTTAACATCTTGTGTTTGTCGTGTTGTATCCTCTACTAAAGATGCACTTTGCGCAACGGCTTGATCAATTATCTCTAGTGCACGACTTACCTCTTGTACAGTAGTTGATTGACGTACAGCAGTAGCATTCATGATACTAACAGAACCACTCAATTTATTCATAGTCTCTAACAAAGCATTCATCTCTTGCTGTGATTGATTCACCAAACCTGTACCGCTCACGATTTGAACAACCGACTGCTCAATCAGTTTTTGAATATCCGCTGCTGCTTGAGCTGATTTTTGTGCTAAAGCACGAACCTCAGAAGCAACAACGGCAAACCCTTTACCATGTTCTCCCGCACGCGCAGCTTCGACAGCAGCATTAAGTGCTAATAAATTCGTTTGAAATGCAATACTATTAATAATATGGTTAATTTCGCCAATTTGCTCGCCTGAAATACGAATTGCGTCCATTGCATCTGCTGCTTGTTGCATTACCTTAGCACTTGCATTAACTTGATCACACGCTTGCTTTGTTAATATCTCAGAAGCGTGCGTTTGTGTTGTATTTTGTTGTACTTCATCTGCAATTTGATGCATATTTGCCGAAGTTTCCTCTAATGATGCAGACTGCGAACGAACTTGATCAGCAAAAGAGGCGACACCATCATTAATGTGCTGAACTGACTCTTCAACATGACTAGCGGTATATTGAACCTGTCCAGCGACTTCGTTCATATTACGCATTGATAGGTTAATAGAGTTTTGTAACATGCGAAACTGCCCTTGATATTCGCCTACCATACTAGCACCTAAATCCGAAAAAGCAAGCATACCAACTGCACGACCTACTGTATCAAAAGTCTCTGAAAAAGTTTCCATCATTTCATTCATTCGCTGACCAAATTCACGATAAAACCCTTCGGGTAAATGCTCTAAATTAAGACGAACTTTGATAAATCCTGCCCGTGCGGTTTTAACCAAATGCGCAACATCCGCCTGTGCCTGCAAATCGCGTGTTTGATCTTGAATCAGTAATGCTATGCCTAAAAAACGATTACCACGACGTACTGGCGTTGAATGAAAGACTAACTTGCTCGAACCAACTTCTAAAATATTATGCTGTGCAACATCCTCATGACGCAATAAATGCATCGTATCATCACCAATAAGTTTACGAACAGACTGTCCTTCTAAATGATGCGCATCAAAACCATCACAGGCAGCTGACAACATGCCTGCGTGCATTAAAAGCTGCTTTTGTGCTGCACGATTGGCTAATACCAAATTACCATTAGCATCTGTCACAACTAACGCTGCTGCTGCTTCATTAAGTGCAGAAAAAATACGCTGTTGCGCAGCTTCTGTATCTGCGACACCGTTTATATTAGACCATAAGTTAAGCTGTAAGGTGCGTAATAATGCACCAATTTGGTGAGTTAAACCCGCTTGATTAAGGGAGTTGCTTGTCGAAAAATCAACATCAATTTTCATTCTACCTTCAGCAAGTGAATGCAAGGCTTTTGAAAAACTATCCAACTGCTTAAAATGAGATCGTTGCGCAAAAAAAGCAACAATGACTGTTAAAAAAATAGAACTCAGCTCATACCATCTTGGAATTGCAATCACCTCTAACTGATTAAGCAAAAACGGCAAAGCTAAAACAAGCAATAGCCACCAAACCAATACCATACCCATATTTAAATGACTAAAGAAACTAAAGCGATCAGTCCAATTCGCTAATTTACCTGCGTTTAGCTTAATCGTACCATTATGCAACTGTGGATAAAGTGCTTCCGCTGCTTGTATTTGTTCTAATGTTGCCTGAATACGAACACTTAAATAACCATTAATCTCACCCATCGAATAAGTTGGTGACACTTGTGCATACACCCAATAATAATCACCATTTTGGCGACGATTTTTAACAACCCCATTCCACGGCATACCGCGTTCTATTGTTTTCCACAAATCGGCAAACGCTTCTGCTGGCATATCAGGATGACGCAAAATATTATGCGCTTGACCCATTAACTCTTCACGAGCATAACCTGAAGCGATAACAAACTCTTCATTACAATAGACAATATTACCAGCAACATCAGTACCTGAAATAATAACAGTATCTGGAGAAAGGCGATATTCTCTTTGGTTAACCTGAGTATTTTTTGTCATGAGACCTTCCCCTTATTTTTCTAAATAATTTTTTTATTTAATTTTTTCTACTTTTTGAGCATAACATAGTCAAGAAATCATGCTCAATACTTTACAACAAAAAGATGGTTGCTAAGCCTAAAAAAGTTAAAAACCCCATAACATCTGTAATTGTCATTAACACCATAGAAGCGGACAAAGCAG
>CAMCGI010000025.1 GCA_945874205.1 Francisella tularensis subsp. holarctica | reverse complement strand
TGGTGCCGATTGAGAGACTCGAACTCCCGACCCACTGATTACAAATCAGTAGCTCTACCAACTGAGCTAAATCGGCTTAACTTGATGTGGTGAATTATAAATAACTCTATTTAGTCTGTCAATAGTTTTTTACACTTTTTTGTGTTCATTAACCCATTTTTGCCAATGTTCTAGGCGATCTTTGAGCAAACCGTGATTTATTGGCTTAGTCAGATAATCATCCATTCCTGATTCATAGCATTTTTCGGCATCACCTTTCATGGCATGCGCTGTGAGTGCGATGATCGGCAAGTGATTCTCTGTTCCTAGTTCGAGCTTACGTATTTGTCGACTTGCTTCGTAGCCATCCATAATAGGCATTTGACAGTCCATCAAAACAGCATCAAAATTTTCAGCTGCAAGACGATCTAACCCCTCTTGACCATTATTGGCAACTTCTACTGTAGAGCCCATACGACGGACTAAAGCCATGGCGACTTTCTGATTAACGACGTTATCTTCAACTAGTAAAATTCTCATACTTACACTATTCTCAGTTGGTAAATCTGTTTCTAGGCTGACTGTTGCCACAACAGCTGCTTGTTGCGTTACAGGCACAGATACAGACGCATCTTTGTTTTGTGTTAATTGACGTTCACTATACTCTAAGCGTGTATCGTCGAATGCAGGTAAAACAACGGTTACTGTGAATGTCGATCCTACGCCAGGTGACGAGGAAACAGAAACATCTCCATTCATCATTAGTGCAAGTTGGCGAGAAATAGCCAACCCTAACCCAGTGCCACCATATGCGCGTGTTGCTGAGCCATCAAGTTGTGAAAATGCTTGGAAAAGACGTCCTAAAGCCTGCTCAGAAATACCGAGTCCTGTATCTTTAACAGAGATAATTAGCTGAATACCTTTAATAGAGTGCTCACCCAAATCAATCTGAACATTGACATGCCCTTCTCGTGTAAATTTAATGGCATTACTTACCAGCTTATTAATAATTTGTGACAAGCGCGATGCATCGCCAATAACTTTAGCGGGTACGCCTTCGTTAATGGTCGCAGAAAGGCTGATACCTTTTTCTTGTGCTGATTGTATATGCACTGCAAGCGAGTCAAATAGCCAGCTTTGTATATAAAAAGCACTGGGGTTAAGATGAAATTTAGCCGTTTCCATTGAAGAAAAGTCCAGAATATCATCAACAATGGTTAGTAATTGTTGTGCACTTGCTTGGATGATACGTACTTGATCTTTATCTTCACTATCACGTAAATCTTCAGCTAGTAGTTGACTCATACCCATAATGCCATTAAGCGGTGTACGTAACTCGTGAGAAATATTGGTTAAAAACTGTGATTTTGCTTTGACATTTTCAATCGCCTTGTCTCGCGCTATTTTAAAAGCGTGTTCGGTTTCTACTCGCAATGTGACATCACGTATCACACCTGCAAACAGGACATCTTCACCAACATTAACTTCATTAACAGATAAATCAATATTAACTAAACTGCCATCTTTATGCACACCTTGTAATTGACGCGTATAACCAATGACATGGGCTTGTTGCGTTTCGATATAGCGCTCAATATAGCCATCATGTGCTGTTGTATGCGGTTCAGGTGTTAGTATGCTAATATTTTTACCAATCAACTCATCAGGTTGATAACCAAAAATGGAGAGTACCGCATTATTAACTTGCTGAATAATTCCTTTTTTATCGATTACAATAATGGCATCAGCAACGGCAGCAAAAATAGCCTGCATTTTTTGCTCTTCACGCAGTAAAGTATCATTCAGGTTAGCACGAGTAATCATTTCAATATTTAATTCAGCAGAAGCTCGTTGTGCTGTTTGCATTTGCTCATGGGCTGTACGTAGTGCATTTTTTAAGTGTACTAGTGTGAGTGTTAATAGCGTTAATACTGCTAAGCCTAATAAAAATAGCCAACCTGCGACTTCTCTAAAGCTTTTTTGTACGATATTTTGGTTATCAGAAAGTGGATGAGTAAGCTCAAAAACCCCTCGAACATCGCCTACCTTCCAATCTGTTTTTGGTGTTCCTGGATAGCTATTATGACAACTAACACATGAGCCAAGTAATACATCAGGTTTAGAATATCGTAATACACGCACATCATCACGCATTTCAATGCGCCAGAAAGCTTGCGTTGGATTGATTCTCGCTTGTTTCATTGCCTCAAGCTCAAAGTCATCACGTACTCCGCCATCGCTGCCGCGCCAAGGAAAAGGTAAATCGCTATACATTCGAATTTTTGTTTCCTTATCAAGCGAAACAAATTCACCAAAATCTTTAATAAAGGTAGCAGGCAAGGGAAGTCCGTTCGTCACATTTAAGTAGTCATGTGTGAATTTTGCTCCCAAAGCACCAGCACGAGGTACTACTAGCTGTGCATAAAAGTTTCGATACTGAACGACAGAGTTAATAAACTTATCAGCATTAGTCACTGCAGCTTGATCAGTTGCAAGTTGCGTTTGAGTATAAGCACGATTAAAAATAGCTGCCATAGCTAAAATTAAAATTAAAATGGAAAGACTTATCAAAGTAATAAGTAGTTTGTTACTTGTTTGCTCACTGTTAAGATTTTCTTTCTCATTTTCCATGCTGCTATCCTCATGATGCTGCGTATTTTTATGACTGAATACGTTTATTTAAACTCTTTTTGTGCTTTTTCAACCGCTTCGCTTACTTTTTCAGCAGTGTGTTGTGTTCGCTCACCATATTCACGCAAAATATCAACCCATGTTATCGCAGTCGTTAAGCCTTGGCGCACAAAGTGGTAGCTATCAAACCAATTAAAGGCAACGCACGAAAGTATCAAAAAAAAGGTCGCAGTACTACCTAAAAAAACACGTGATAATACAAATACTTTTAATGCCAGAAGATTCATTAACTTAATCGATTCCTAAGTTATTGTTATTAATTTAGTAGTGTTATTTATATGCTATCTTAGCGCATTTTGTACTAATTGGCGAAATATTATACGCGCTGGATGAACAGCTTGGACAAGTTTTGTTGAAACTGGTAGGGTCGTAGCCATCATCTGTGCACGTAACAAAGATGCAGACAAGAAAGAAGAGGTTAGCCCACGAGCACCTTGCCCTAAACTTAACCATAAATTAGGAGCTAATAACTCGCTTAAATCAGGACAGGTATCAGGGTGCAAGATATAAGGATAAATGCGTTCTTGGTATTGTGCAACAGAAACAGCTTGACCAACTAAGGGTAAATGGTCGATAGTCATCGCACGATAAGCAGTATGTCCTCCAATAGGCTTAATATCGTCTAACAATGCATTTGGTAGTGCTTGTTTTAATAGCGTTAAATTGTGAGCATGTCCACTATCAGTTAATTCTAATGCGCTATTGCCTTCAAACGTTGCACCGACACACGTAATGCCATTGACTGCAGGTATTGCATAGCCACCATATGATAAGACAAATTGAGGGGGTGTCTGCCAATCATCAATTGAAAGATGTGTCACTTGCCCCTTGTTTAACTGCAAAAAAGGAGCCCATTCTGGTAGCAGCTGTGCTGTTTGTGCGCCAGTGGTTACCACAAGCGCATCAAAATAGGCAGTATTAGCGTGTGAAAATAAGAGGTTCCACCCATGATCTTGCTGTTGCAGTGCAGTCACTGATGTATTTGTATTAACGACAATATTATGATGATCAAGTAGGGTGTTAATCACACGATTGGGTATAAGATAGCCTCCTTGCTTAAAAAACACCCCCCACTGTTCGGGAGTCGTTAAGAGCGGATTCTGCCACTGAGCGACCGCTGGCTTTGCCAACTCATCAACCCAACGCTGCCACGTTGTTTGTTTATGTATGTTATCAGACCATTTAAATGCACCAGATAAATCGCCACAAGCCGTTCGATTATCTTGCATCTGCCACCAATGATGTGCTTGCTGCCACGCTTGCCAATACCATTGACTGTAAGGGGTATTGCCACGATCGACAACAGGTAAGCAGTTTCCTGCAATATTACCTGAAGCCGCAGTTGCTGGTGTAGATGCACTTTCGAAAACACTCACTAATAGACCAGCTTGTGCCAATTCTGCCGCAACAGTCGCCCCTGCAATTCCCGCACCAATAACGGCAACACGACTCCCTATTTTCAATGCAGTATTTTGCTCTGGTAACCAGTTTTTATGACCAAGGTTACGTCTAGGCTTAATACTTGTCATATCGTTAAAACATACAAATCATACTAGAGGACTCTGAGTCGTCTTGTGCTTGTTTCGCTAAGAATTTTAAATGATCCATTGTTAAGCGTTCTAATTTTAAGTTCTCGATTAAAGTAGCGGATGTTTTATCGGGATGAGATGGAAAAAAGCCATTACTCTCGTTTAGTAACCAAGCTGCCCCCTCTGCTAAACACGTAACATATGCAATTTGATAGTGATCAGCATGAACACGTGATGGGTTGTGATGTCCTGCTACGCCCATGATAATTTCGGATGGTAAATGCCAATGCTGAAATAAAGCAGCCCCTAAAATAGAATGTGTCATATGTAAGGTTTGATTTTCGAGTGTTATAAACTCATCCAAACTATGTGCAGCATCACGTACTGCTTCATAATCAGCCCTAAAAAAACGAGACATTAATACAATACCTGCATCATGCACTAAGCCTGCTAAAAAAGCCAATTGTGGGTCAATTTCCCACTTAAAACGCTTAATCATATATTCGGCAATTTTTCGAGCTGCAAAGGCACTGGTAATACTATGACGCCAAAACTTTTTAGGATCGACATATGGGCTGGTAAATGCATCATGTAAACTGACAGCATGAACAACGTTACGCGCTTCAATGACACCCAAACGTCCGATTGCTTGAGATGCATTTTCAACGTTAACATCACCACGGTGCATTACTGAATTAGCCGTGTTGATAATTCTTTTACTAATTTCTGCATTTTCAGTAATGATTGTAGCTAATTCTGTCATATGTTTGTGTGGATCACGCCATATAGACTCGAATCTTTGTAAGGTATCGGGAATAACGGGTAAACGACCTTGTTTGTGTAGTTCCGCTAAAACTTCTCCGCTTTTCATGGGTTTATGCATTTTATATCCTACTTAATAACATGAGGACTATCCCTCTAACAACACAACTGTTTTATTGCCATGAATCATGACACGATCTTCTAGATGGTAACGCAAGCCTCGTGCCAAAACATTACGCTCAACATCTTTTCCTAAGCGCTGTAAATCTTCAATATTGTGTTTATGACTAACACGAATAACATCTTGTTCAATAATAGGACCTTCGTCCAAATCTTGCGTAACATAATGACACGTTGCACCAATGAGTTTGACGCCACGAGTAAACGCTTGATGATAAGGCTTTGCACCTACAAATGAGGGTAAAAAACTATGATGAATATTAATCATTCGTCCTAAGTATTGTTCACATAGGGCAGGGGGCATAATTTGCATATAGCGTGCAAGCACAATGACATCGACATTCAGTTCATTAATTTGGCGTTCATATTCAGCAAAAGCAGTGGCTTTATCGTTTTTATCAACAGGGATATAAAAGAAAGGGATGCCATACCAACCCGCCATTTCGCGCAGTTTTTCGTGGTTAGCAACAATGCCAACAATATCGCCCTCTAATTCGCCTGCCTGCCAACGATAGAGTAAATCGTGGACACAATGTGCTTCGTGACTGGCAAGTAATACCACGCGCTTCTTTTGTACCGAGTCATGAATTGACCAGCGCATATTAAATTCGCGCGCAATGGGGTCGAATGCCATTTTAAATTGACTAATATCGAAGGGTAAAGAGTCTGCTTTAATTTCGGTGCGCATAAAGAACCATCCCATGTCACTATCAAGATGATGGTTGGACTCAGTAATATTACCACCATACATAGCAATAAAGTTGGATACTTTGCCAACAATTCCGATACGATCAGGACAGGCAATGGTTAAGCGATAAACGTGTTTATTCTGAGCCATGATAGCCTTTTTTAGTTACAAGAATATAAAAACGGTAAGTATGCATGATTTTTTAGGGTTTTGTTAGTGGGATTCATTCATTTATTCAGCCGTTACCTTCTCATCAAGCGCAACAATGTCATTGCTGCATCCCAACCTAAAATACGTGGCGTGCTTTCTATTTTATCTTTTGGCACACATAGTTTTGTATCAATGGGATTAACAGCACAGGCATGAGCACGCACTAATACTTCACCAACTGAGGGGTATTATGATCTGCTAATTCAAATAACTGTAGAGCATCGAGGTGGCCAATAGGAAGGTAGCCTGTTAAGCCAATCGCGTACATTTAGACTCGTTCCTATATTAATTAATAGGCTAAAACATTTGTCATGATATCAAATGAACGTGTTGTTATGATGTAAACCTGATAAAATTTTAATTTATTGCCCATTTTTTACGTGTTAGGAACGATATGCCTGCTCAAGAACAAGCTATTACCAATAAATTATTGGTTGCCATGCCAGATTTAACCAATGGCTTTTTTGAAAAAAGCGTTGTATTAATGCTCGAACACAATAAGCAAGGTGCTATGGGGCTAACGCTAACGCATTCAGCAAGTTTAACCCTAGAAGGGCTCTTAAAAAATTTAGAAATACCCATCCATAATGACAATATTATCATTGAACAAAGTGTCATGGTGGGCGGTCCTGTGCAACCAGACCGTGGCTTTATTTTACATAAAGGCAATCAAGCGTGGCAAAGCACAACACGATTGTCGCCTGAATTATCGATGACTGTTTCACTAGATTTCTTGCACTCGCTTGCTAACGACGAGGTTGATGAGGATTGCGAAGTATTTTTAGGCTATGCAGGTTGGGACGCTGGACAACTAGAACAAGAATTACGTGATGGTCATTGGTTGTTTGTACCAGCTGACAACAGAATCATATTTGATTTAGCACCAGAGGCACGCTGGCAAGCAGCATTCGATACATTGGGTTTTGACATTAATCGGTTATCACGGGTTGCAGGACATGCCTAAAGGGGTGTTTATTGGTATTGACTGGGGTGAAAAACGCATTGGTTTAGCAGTAGGACAAAGCTTTACGGGTAATGCTCGAGGTTTGGTGGTATTACGCGCAAAAGGCGGCATCCCTGATTGGGGCGAGTTTAAAAAGTGGCTAGCGAAATATAAGCCCGAAGCTTTGGTGTTAGGCTTGCCTTTATTACTCGATGGCAAGGAGCAGCCCTTAACTGAGCGCGTGCGAGAGTTTGCAGCGATTTTAAGTGCCACTATTGCGTTGCCTGTTTATTGGGTAGAGGAGCAATTGTCATCGAGCGAGGCAAGTGAACGCTGCCATAATCCTGCTATGCTTGATGCAGAAGCTGCCGCCGTTATTTTAGAAACGTGGTTATCACTACCAAGTTTACAGCGTGATATCAGTCGTCACATTCAACCGGAACAACAGGAACAAAAAAAGGATTAATTATGTTTGGCTATCCAGGATTATCTTCTCCTAGTTTACAACTTACCGATGCAGGCAAGCTCAAGCATTTACTAACTTTGGAAGGACTTAAGCAACGCCATATCTTAGAGATTTTGGAGCGTGCCGATAGTTTTATTGACCCTGTTACGCGACAACTTCATAAACAGCCTTTATTAAAAGGAAAGACCATTGTTAACCTGTTTTTTGAAGCATCAACGCGCACTCGTACTACCTTTGAGATTGCTGAAAAAAGCTTGGGTGCTGATGTTATTAACCTTAATGTAGCAACCTCGGCAACGAAAAAAGGCGAATCTTTGCTTGATACCATTTATAACCTCGAAGCCATGCAAGCAGATATGTTTGTGGTGCGTCATGCCGAGTCGGGAGCAGCGCACTTTTTTGCTCGTCATGTTGCACCACATGTGCATGTGCTTAATGCAGGCGATGGTCGTCATGCTCATCCGACGCAAGCATTGCTTGATGCTTATACTATCCGTCATTTTAAGGGTGCTGATTTTTCACAACTGCGGGTGGCAATTGTAGGAGATAGCTTGCATTCGCGCGTGGCGCGCTCACAAATTCAGGTGTTGAACTTGCTGGAAACGGAAGAAGTTCGCCTTGTCGCTCCCAAAACCCTATTACCGCACGATGCGAGTGCAATGGGGGCGCATTGTTTCACCGATATTGAGGCTGGCTTAAAAGATGTCGATGTGGTCATTACCCTGCGCATGCAAAACGAGCGCATGAGTAGTGCACGATTGCCATCGGAACAAGAATATTTTGAAACCTACGGCATCACTAAAGAAAGGATGAAGCTTGCCATGCCCGATGCGATTGTGATGCATCCAGGGCCGATTAATCGTGGTGTCGAAATTGCCTCTAATGTTGCCGATGGGAAACAGTCGGTCATTCTTGACCAAGTAACCTGTGGTATTGCGGTGCGCATGGCAGTGATTGCGATGATTATGGAAGATAAGGGAGACAAATCATGAACCCATTAATCCAGCAAGGCATTGCACAAAAGTTAATTCGCTTCGATGAAGAACAAAAAAATATTTATTACATTCATCAAGACAAACGTCGTAATTACAACAACCCCGAAGAGCAAGTGCAAGCCGAAGCCTTTCTAAAGTTGGTGCTGGAATATGGCTACCCAGTTAAACGCATTCAACAGTTTATATCCGTTCAAATGGGCGTAAGCACCAAAGAAGCGGATATTATCGTTTATGCTGACGATGCCTGCTTGCAGCCTTACATTGTGGTCGAATGCAAAAATGCCGATATTTCAGAGCAAGAATTTAAGCAAGCAAGCGAGCAAGCCTTCAGCTACGCTCATGCTTTAGCAGGAACAACTAAGTTTATTTGGATTACCAAGGGAAACCGAGAAGAGTTTTATCAGTTCGATAAAGAAAAAAATCACCGCGTTCCTTTGTCAAACATTCCCAATTACGGTAAAAAGTCAGTCGAGAAATATCGTTATACCAAAGGTGGGTTAAGCGATGTTAAAAAAGTAACCGAAGCCGAATTAACCAGAATTTTTAAACAGGCACATGACGCGCTATGGGCAGGCGGTGAGCTTAATCCGTCGCAAGCCTTTGATGAGCTCGATAAACTCATTTTCTGTAAAGTGTGGGACGAAAAAAACACCAAAAAAGGACAGCCTTACGACTTTCAAATTTTTAATGAAAGCGACGAAGATGAAGCAGCGCATTTAGACGCACTCAAAAGCCGAATCGTTGCTATTTATGACAAAGGAAAAAGCTTCGATCCTGAAATTTTTAATAAGCCCATCGACTTAACACCAGAACGAATCAAAACCATTGTTGAGTATTTCCAAAGTATTAGCTTTTCAGAAACTGATTTAGATAGCAAAGGAAAGGCGTTTGAAACTTTTTTAGGTACTTATTTTCGCGGTGATTTTGGGCAGTTTTTTACCCCGCGCAATGTCGTTAAGTTTGCGGTCGATGTATTACCCATTACCCACGAAAGTCGCGTGTTAGATACGTCTTGTGGTAGTGGTGGTTTTTTATTGTATTGTTTAGATAAAATACGTAAGCAAGCCGATGCTGAATATGATGTGAACATCCCCAAGGAAGCAGTCGGGCACTTTAACCACTGGCACGGTTTTGCCGAGAAAAACTTGTTTGGTATCGAAATTAGCGACCAAATTAGCCGCGTTGCCAAAATGAATATGATTATCCACGATGACGGACATACCAACGTGGTTACCTTCGACGGGCTTTTTAATATCGAACACATAGCCAAAACAACAGGCAACGCTGGCTTCAAAGCCAATAGTTTCGACTTTATTGTCACTAACCCGCCTTTTGGCTCTATCGCTAAACAATCCGAAAAAGCTTATATGAGGGTGGATACCAATACAGCCCCTTATTACGATTTTTCGTTAAAAGAAATGAATTGGATCGATGCCGCAATTAAAGGAAAACATACTGCAACAGGTCGAGAAAGCCAAAGCACGGAAGTATTATTTGTCGAGCAATGCCACAACTTCCTAAAAGAAGGGGCTTACTTAGCCATGGTTGTGCCAGACGGCATTTTGACCAATTCCAGCTCGCAGTATGTGCGCGATAGCATTGAAGAAAAATACCGTATCGTTGCCGTCGTATCTTTGCCTCAAACAGCTTTTACTAATACAGGCGCAGGTGTAAAAAGTTCGGTTATGTTTCTAAAAAACATACACAAGCAACTACCGAGCACATTCGCAAAGCAAAGCAAACGATGCAAAACAAGCTCGTCGAAACGCATCAACTGATTGAAAAAGCAACGGCATGGGAAAAAGAAAAACAAGCGTTATTAAAACCGCTTAAAGCTAAAGATGACGAAACCAAAGCCAAACGACAAGCCATTTCGGATGAATACAACGAAAAACTCAACGCACTCAAAGAAACAGTAGAAGAAGCTTACCAAAGCGAAAAATCAACAGGCTTACTTAGCTACCCTATTTTTATGGCAATTGCCGAACACATCGGCTACGATGCTACAGGCAAAGAAATTGTACACAACGATTTACCCGATATTACGCACGCACTCAGGCAGTTTATAGAAGCCATTGAAGCGGGAACAGACGCAAATTTTCAATAAGCCCCGATTGTGATAAAAACAAAGTGTTTTTGATAAATCGGGGCGAGATAATAGAACGGTTTGATGCTATTTATTACAGTGCATCCAACAACTTAAAAATTGCAAATGAAACGACATACCCAGTTAAAAAACTATCGGATATCGCTATTTTACAACGCGGTAGATTTTCTCATCGCCCTAGAAATGATGAACGATTTTATCATGGCAATTATCCGTTTATTCAAACTGGAGACATTGTTAGAGCAAGTGAAAATAACGACACAATTCAGTTTACACAAACATTAAATGAACTGGGTCTATCCGTTAGTAAATTATTTCAAGCCAATACGCTAATTATTACCATCGCTGCGAACATTGGTGATACTGCCATTTTAACTTATCCTGCTTGCTTTCCTGACAGCTTAGTAACCATCACACCTAAAAATGAATGGGTCGATGTTCGTTACCTTAATGTTTATTTCAAGTATGTTAAAGATTACTTAGTGAACCTTGCACCACAAGCGGCACAAAAAACATTAACTTACAACAATTATCACCAACGCCTATTATTATTCCACCTAAAGAAATTCAAACCGAAATCATTTCTATATTTGAAACCGCTTACAACGCTAAAAAACAAAAAGAAACCCAAGCAACCAATCTACTCGCCAGCATTGACAGTTATTTGCTTGATGCGCTAGGTATTACGCTACCGCCACCAAGTGATAAAAAAACCTATTTTATGAGCAACTCTAGGCAAGTTAGCAGTGGACGGTTTGATCCATTTTATCATCAAGGTGAGTTTATCGAATTAGAACAGGCAATTTCAGAAAGTAAATTTGAAAAATGTGTTTTGCAAAAAAATCTCATATTTTTAGAAAGCGGAAGTCGTCCAAGTGGTGGAGTATCTCAATATGAAAATGGCGTTTTAAGTTTTGGTGGTGAGCATATTAACGATAAATGCGAAATTGAAATCAAAACACCTAAATATATTCCTGTTGAATATCATCAAAATCATTTATTAACAGAAACAAAATTGCATGATGTTATTTTAGTAAAAGATGGTGCGACTACTGGAAAAATTGGAATTATTCATAATGAAATTCATACCAAGAAAAACGTCAATGAACACGTTTTTATGATGCGATTTAATGAATCGGTTAATCCATTTTTCATTTTGAATTTATTTGCATCTTCGATTTATCAAAAACTAATTGGCAAGGCAATTACTGGCGCAACTGTAACGGGTTTAACTAAGAGAGTTATAAAAAATTTGATAATCCTCCTCCCACCTCTCGAAAAGCAAACCGAAATAGCCGATCATATTCGTGCCATTCGTGCCAAAGCCAAACAGCTACAACACGAAGCAAAAGCCGAACTTGAGCAAGCGAAAAAGACGATTGAAAAGATGATTTTAGGGTAAAATGTAAAAATTGATGATGCAAAAAGGATGAAATAGTATGCACGAACTTGTAACTAATGACTGGTTTGTATTGATAACAGGATTAAGTGGCATGATTGGGCTGTTTGTAAGCTTATTTATAGCTGGAAAAATTATTAAAATTCAAGACAGTAATAACATTAAAGAACAGCATCAAATCAATAGTGGTAGCGGTAAGCAAGCTGGACGGGATGTACATTAAAAATGTTTGATAACACTCAAACTCAAACCAATATTGGTAATGGTAAACAAGTTGGTCGAGATGATAACTCTACAACCACAATCCATCAGCTAAATCCTATCAAACACGCCTCTAATATCGAGCGTGTGTTACAGGGTATATCATCCTTTATCACTAAAACTCAGCCCGAAAAACCTGATACAGATGACTACACCATTGAAAGCAAAATAGATCATAATCGACTTGAAAAATACAAAATTTTTTTTGATGATTACATGGATTATTATAGCGTTGTTGGAGAAAAGATAAGTCTATTTGAAGAACAGGACTTGGCTTTTGAAATTAAGCTTATATCGCATATAAAAAGCAAGTATATGCTTCATTTTAAACCAAATCAAGTATCGGATGATCTTGTCGAAAAAATTATTTTAGATATAGAGTCCGAACTTAAAAATCATTCAAGTTTAGAACTAGAAGATATTAGTAGCATTCATTATGTTGTTTTTTATGTATTTTCTAGATGTAAAATATTTGAAAAACCGCCAAAGGTGAAGTCATGATAATTACTGAAAGATCTCCTCAAAAAAGCCTATATTTTTTAGGTGCTATGCTGTTAAAGCACTTGACTAATAAAAATATTAAATTTACTTTAATGGATTTGTATGATTCGTTTAACCAAGAATATAAGACAGATTTTAAAAGATTCATGATGACTCTTGACTGGTTGTTTCTAATAGGATCTATAAATAACACTAAAGATGGATATATCATTAAATGTTCATAGAAAAACTGGTGATCAAAAAACAAACAGGAACTATTGTTCGAGATGTTGCTTTTCATAAAGGATTAAACCTAATTTTTGGCGTTAGTGATGGTACAGGATCGTCAAACAACATCGGAAAAACAACATTAATTCGTTGTATTGATTTTTGTTTATCTGGAAAGTTAGAACAGATCTATACAGACAAAGAATTTAAATCAGCTATAAATCAAGAAGTTTATGATTTTTTATTAAAATACCAGCCAACATTTATACTTACACTTGTAGATCAACAAACCAATGACAGATATAAAATTTCAAGAATGGTTCTTGTTCATCAAGTGAAAAATAAAACAAAAATTAAATCTGAAAATAAAATAACGTTAAATGATATAAACATAAAAGGGAATTTCGAAACAGAGCTAAAAAGAATACTTTTTAACAACCTAGAAAAAAAACCTACTTTTAGAGAGCTTGTTCCTAAATTTATTAGAAAAGATGAACAACAAATAAGCAATGTACTAAAATATTTGCATGCGACAACATCTCATGCTGAGTACGAAAAAATTCATTTATTTTTATTTGGATTTGGCGCAAAACATATTTTACAACAAAAAAGTGAGTTAGAACGTAGCTTAAAAGGATTACAAAATACGAAAACAGCATTATCATCAAGATTTACTGCTACTGACTTAAAGCAAATATTAGAAATAACTAAAACAGAACTAGATAAATTATATACTGCGAGAGATTTATTTCAGCTAGATGAAAAGTATGAAGATGAAGAAAAAGAATTAAAAGTATTGCAATTAGAACTAATTAAGATAGAAAAATTAATTTCTGATATTCAACTTCAAGAGGCTTTAAGCGTTAATAAATTAAAGGAACTCCAAGAAAACATTTTCGATAGCGATACAAATATGCTAGAACTACTTTATAAAGAAGCAAAACTGTATATCAATGATCTTCAAAAAACATTTGACGAAGTTGTTAGTTTTCATAATAAAATGATAAAAAACGAATCAAAATACATAGAATCGAAAATCATTGATTATAGAGAGTCTATTCGTAATTTATCGGAAAAAAGAAGTATCTATTCCCAACAATATTCTGAACTAATGAAGAAACTTTCGAGAACAGGCTCTCTCGCAGAATATACAAAGCTTAATGAGAAAATTGAAAAAATAGCAGAAAAAAAAGGTCGTGATGAAAAAATGCTCGAAGAAATTGTCAAGCTTGAAGAAGAGACAACAGAGATTGAAAATTATCTTTTAAAAATTAAAAAAGAATTAAATAGCAATTTAGAAGACTTTGATAAGAAGCTATCTATTTTTAACAACTCATTTAGTAAATACTCAAACACGCTATATGGTGAAAAATATCTTTTATCATATGATGAAAAAGAAGATCCCATTAAATTTCATATAAGAAACATAGACGGCAATCAAGGAAATGGGAAAAAGCAGTCTATGATTGTTGCATTTGATTTAGCTTATGTTGATTTTATCACGAATTTAAATCTTATTTTTCCTCATTTTATTGCTCACGATAAAATTGAACTCATTGATATTGAAAAGTTGAAAGCATTATTCAATATTGCAAACCATATAAATGGACAATATATTGTTCCAATTATTCAAGACAAGATCGAAAGCATTTTATCAGAATTTGAAAGTAATGTTATTTTGACGCTATCTGAAAAAGATAAGTTTTTTAGAATATAAGGATATAAAATGATCGCCACCACCATTAAAAACGGTCGCCTATTCGACCCAGCTAACCAACTCGATAGCGTTACTGATATTCATATCAATCACGGACGCATCATTGCTGTGGGTGATGCGCCAGCCGACTTTATCGCCACCAAAACTATCGATGCCGCTGGACTGTTAGTGATTCCTGGTTTAATTGATTTATCAACTCGTTTGGGCGAGCCGGGGCTTGAACATTTTACAACCATCGCTCGCGAAGGACGCGCGGCAGCAGCAGGTGGTATTACCAGCCTGTGCGTGATGCCCGATACTGATCCTGTCAATGACACTTTTGCGGTAACTGAGTTGATACAACGTCGGGCGCGTCAGGCAGGAACAGCCTTTGTGCTTCCTGTCGGTGCGCTCACGAAGGGCTTAAAAGGTGAAGCACTCTCAGAAATGGTAGCGATGCATCGCGAAGGCTGTGTGGCGTTTAGTCAAGTGAATAAACCTGTTAGCAATACGCAAACCCTATTTAATGCCTTTGATTACGCTGCTACCCATAACCTATTAGTGATGATGCGCCCAATTGACCCTTATTTAGGAAAAGATGGTGTGGCACATCGTGGAGCGATTAGCTCGGCATTAGGCTTGCCTGATATTCCCGCTGCTACCGAGACACTTGCTGTTTCTCGCTTACTGTTATTGGCAGAAGAAACAGGGGTGCGCCTGCATTTAAGCCAGCTTTCAACTGCGCGTGCAGTCGATATGCTTAGCGATGCCCAAGCACGCGGCTTGCCTGTCACGGCAGATGTTGCTATTCATAATTTACACCTCACCGAATTTGATACTGCCGACTTTGCAAGTTTCATGCACGTCCAACCCCCATTACGCAGTCGACGTGATTGTGATGCCTTACGTGCTGGTGTCAAGGCAGGTATTATCAATGCGATATGCTCTGACCATACCCCGCTTATGCACGACGACAAACTCTTACCTTTTCCAGAGTCTGTTGCAGGTATCAGCGGACTCGAAAGTTTATTACCGTTATTACTCGCTTTAGTGCGTGAAAATGTCTTGACGCTTGAGCAAGCTATCACTGCCGTCACACACAATCCTGCTAAGCTACTGGGGATTAATCGTGGCAGCCTAATGGTAGGCTGCCCTGCCGATATGACACTCATTGATTTGAACGAAGACTGGTTATTTAACCGTCACACCTTAATCAGCGCGGGCGACAATACGCCATTTCATAAGTGGCCATTGACAGGACGCGTTAAAACGACCTTATTTCAGGGGCAAGTCACTTTTTCGTCATAAACTGTAATATTGTCTATTTAGTCAACGAAATAAACAATTTTGGTAATCGCTCTGGCAAACGATCTACGTGGTCAATAACCGTATAGTGCTTACCAAAAATATCGGCAACATACTTGTCGGCATTGGGGTCTAGGTTGATGCAATAAGTTGCAATGCCTTTCTGGCTTAACTCTTTAACCGCTTCTCGGCTATCCGAAATTAAAGCTTGAGGGTCTTTGCTGTCGATGTCGGCAGGTTCGCCATCGGTGAGTACCAGTAGCAGTTTTTTATCGGCTTTGCGGTGTTCTAGGTAGTGCCCTGCATGACGCAAAGCAGCTCCCATACGTGTCGATTGCCCAGGCTGCATGGCAGCAAGTCTTGCTTTGGCGGCATCATCCCACGCTTCGTTAAAGCCTTTAATATGGCAATAACGCACTTCGTGACGTGTGTTAGAGTCAAAGCCAGCAATCGCCAATGGGTCACCCATTTTATCGACCGCCCAAGCCAACAAACTGACCGCTTCTTGGCTCAGTTCTAAAATGGTTTGCGTACTGCCAGTCGCCTTGTTGCCGACTGATGCGGACAAGTCGATGAGTAAAGACACGGCGAAATCACGTCCGTCCGTTTTGTGGCTCATATTGATGCGAGGGTCGGGGCTAGAGCCACCTTTGTAATCAATTAACGAGCGAATCGCTACATCTAAGTCGAGTTCGCTGCCGTCTTCTTGATAGCGAATACGCACTTTGTTTTGTGGCTTAATCATGTCGATGAGTTGCTTGAGCTGACG
>CAMCGI010000024.1 GCA_945874205.1 Francisella tularensis subsp. holarctica | reverse complement strand
AACAGCAGTAAATGCAATCGGAGAGTATTAAAAATGATACTCAATAAATTGATTAACCAACCGTCAATGATGCTTTGGCATCTTGCAAAATGTACCACCAATTCCGTACCAGTACGGCTAGGTGTTAGTGGTCGCTTCTTTCGACCTGTACATGTCTTCTACGGAAGAGGTGTGCTTAAAAAATGCTCCATGAAGCTGGTTAAGAGCCAGTAGGAGACAATCCTCGCCCTTCAGGGCGGGGTGGATTGAAAATACAACATTGCAATATTTATTTCAGCAAGAAAAAAGCCCTATCAAATTAATAGGGCTTTTTATCCAAAACAAAATTATTATTATTTTAACAATATTTCAACATCTGCTTTCGATTTCACACTAGCGCCCAAGGCATCTATCATTGCATCACCAAATACTTGTAACGCAGCCTGTTTCAACTCAGCTTCAATTTGCTTCGTTTTTTCTACATCTTGACGCACACCAGAAATGCGAATTAAGACACTATCTCCTGTTGTCAGACGATGCTCAAGCCAAGTAGGTTGACCTTCTTTTGGTTTAGCTACCTTAAAAGCAGCACTGAGTATTTCAGGCAATACTTTATCAGAATTACGCGCCATCCACTCACTTGCCTGCCACTCAATGCCCGCTTTAACCATACTTGCTGGGTCATTAACAGTCGATTTTTTCACTTCTGTTAATAGTTCAGATGCTTTACGTTTAGCCTGTTCAATCGCAACTTGACGAGTTAATTGCAGACGAATATCCTCTGTCACTTCAGTTAATGCTTTTTCATGTTCAGGATAATGTTGACGCAGGCGCAATACAATTGCCTCCCCAGACTCAGTTTCAATCACGGCACTATTCAACTTTTCTTTAACCACAGGAGTCGAAAACGCAGCATTAATAACAGGCTGTGCTGCAAAAACATCATCACCCCCCTCTTTACCCAATATAACTGAATGCTCAATTGTTAGCCCTAGTGCTTTTGCTGCTGGTTCTAAACTATCCGATTGCTCATATACGAGTGTTTTGAGTTGTTCTAAACGTTGAGAGTAATCCTTCATCGCCAACTCAGTTTTAAGTTCCATCGCCATAACATCACGTACTTTTTCAAAAGCTGGTGTTTGCGCTGGTTCAATCGCAATGAGTTGCAAGAAATGATAACCATAACTGGTGCGAATTACTGGAGAAATATCTCCTACTTTAGCTAAACTAAATGCAGCAGTTTCAAACTCAGGAACCATATCGCCATGCTGAAAGAATCCTAGCTCACCACCATGACTTGCACTACCAGGATCTTGCGAGTTTTCTTTTGCTAACTTAGCAAAATCAGCACCACTAGTAATTTGTGCTAACAAAGCTTCTGCTTTTGCTTTAGCGTCTGTATCAATTTTTGTATCCGCATCTTTTGCCGCCATAATTAAAATATGACGAACATTACGCTTTTCAGGCAGCTGAACTTTATCAGCATGGTCTTTGTAATAGGCTAATAATTGATCATCTGTCACTTTAATTGACTTAAGCAAGGCATCAACAGATAAACGAATATAATCTAACTCAACCTGTTCACTCGACTTAAACTTATCCAAATTAGCATCATAATAACTTTTTATCTGCTCATCTTTTACATTTTCTGTTGTTAAAAATGGACGATGATCAATACGCAAATAACCTACTTCACGTTGTTGACTTTCTAACCCAGCTAAAGCACTCACCTCTGAGTCGCCAATAATCTCAGACGCACTAGCAATACCATCAAACTGACTGCGCTGCATAAACTGACGCTGCGATTGTTCAAAACGCTCTTTACTATAGGCATTATTTTTTAACACGTCTTCATAACGTGATAACGAAAAAGTACCCTTATCCTGAAACATTTTTTGACCTTGGATAATTTGCATTAATTGTGCATCACTAATAGCAAAACCTTCCGAAGTCGTTTTTTGATTGATTGCATTACGTTGAATCAAATCATCTAATACTTGTTGACGCAGTTTGTCTTCTTGTACTAAAGAAGCATACATTTCACCAAAATTTTCTTGGTATTGTCGCTTAACGGTATCAAATGAACGCTCAAAGTCAGCTATCATCACAGGATTACCATTAACTTTAGCAGCAATCTCAATTTTATCACCCGATGTAAATTGATCGATACCAAATAAAGCAAAAGGAATAATGATTAAAACAATAATGACCCAAGCAACCACGCCCTTAGAGCGCTCACGAATAGACTGCAACATAATTATATAAATTCCGTTCAGATTAAAGACTGATTAAAGCGCAAAAGGATCACGCATAATTAACGTTTCTATACGATCTGGACCTGTTGAAACCAAATCAATAGGAATACCCACAACACGCTGCAAATAAGTAATATAGTGTTGTGCATTACGTGGTAACTCATCCCAATGCTGTACACCAAGCGTTGAGTCATGCCAACCTGCTATGGTTTCATAAATGGGTTGGCAGCGACTATAATCATCCGCGGACATTGGTGGCTGAGTAATACGCTCACCATCTAGTTCATATGCAACACATACCTTAATTTCATCCAACTTATCTAAGACATCTAGTTTCGTTAAGCAAATACCTGTCAAAGAATTAATCTGTGCCGAACGGCGCAAAGCAACTGCATCAAACCAACCACAGCGACGTTGACGACCAGTGGTTGCGCCAAACTCACGCCCTACTGTACCTAAATGCTTACCAATCGCATCACCCGTATCATTTGCAGCATCATACAGCAACTCTGTTGGAAATGGCCCACCGCCCACTCTCGTTGTATAAGCCTTTGTAATACCTAATACATAATCTAAATGACACGGACCAATACCCGTTCCTGTCGCAGCACCCCCTGCAGTCGTATTAGATGAAGTGACATATGGATAAGTACCTTGGTCAATATCCAGTAGCGTTCCCTGAGCACCCTCAAATAACACAGACTTACCCTGAGCATTTAAACTAGCAATTAAATAAGGAATATCAGCCAACATTGGCAACAAACGCTCACGGTATAAACGACATTTTTCGAGTTGTACATCATAATCAATAGCGGGTTGCTTAAGAAATTCGGTCAATACAAAGTTATGATAATGCATCACTTCACGTAATTTTTCGCTAAACTGCTCAAAATTAACTAAATCTCCAGCGCGTAAGCCACGACGTGCCGCCTTATCTTCGTAGGCAGGGCCAATACCACGTCCTGTTGTACCAATTGCTTTATCACCACGCGCTACCTCGCGTGCTTTATCTAGTGCAACGTGATAATCCAAAATTAAAGGACACGCTTTGCTAATTTTTATACGCGAAGCAACCTCTAATCCAACAGACTCTAACCCTGCCATCTCTTTAATAAGCGCGTCAGGTGCAAGTACAACGCCGTTACCAATCAGACATAAAACAGATTCACGCAAAATACCTGAAGGGATAAGGTGTAATACCGTTTTTTTACCTTCAATAACGAGCGTATGACCTGCATTATGCCCTCCCTGAAATCGAACGACTGCGGCAACACGGTCTGTTAATAAATCAACGATTTTACCTTTGCCTTCATCGCCCCATTGCGTGCCTACCACGACTAGATTTTTTTTTGCCATAAAGTAATGACCTTTGCTCACAGCCAGAATTCAAATTTCAAAATAAAGAAATGCATTATGTCTAAAACCGTTATTGGTTTTAATCACCGCATAACCCAACGATTACTTTCTTGTACGAGTTCCACATCACATTGTGCTTTTTGACTTGCCCAATCGACATCAGGAAAGCCAATTACGACTGTATGTCCTTCTTGTCGTAATTGCTGAATTAGTGCCACCAACGTCATATCAGCAACTGCTGGTGCCAAAACACGCTTACGCTTAGGCGGTTGCACTGGCAAAGTCAAATCTAATAATTGACGCAAATCCAAACTAAAACCCGTTGCAGGGCGAGAGCGCCCGAATACTGCACCAATATCATCATAACGTCCACCCGAAGCAATTAAACGCTGACGCTTAGCTTCAATAACACCAAACACGATACCCGTATGATACTGAAAGCCGCGCAAATCTGATAAATCCAAATGCACAGCCAATGTCGGATGAGTCATTGCCAGATGTTTAACAATCACTCTTAAACGACCTAACGCACCATCGAAACTACAGCCTAATACAGAAAAAATAGGCTCTGCCTGTGTTAATACAGACTTAGCATCACCACAGAGCATAGGCAAAGCAAATAACGCATCTAAAACAGCCTGTGGTAAAGCCACTAATGAGTCACACCATTGCTTCCACTCTGGCAATGATTTACGCTGCAATATCATTTGCGCTTGTGCATCTTGCTCTGGACTAAAGCCAGCGAGCACCGATAAGCTGCGATAAACAACAACATGACCTAATGCTAGCGTAACCTGTTGTAATCCAACTTGCTCGCAAGTTGCTAACATTAGCTCCATGACCTCAATATCACTTTGCACACCTGCATGACCAAAGAGCTCAGCACCAACCTGAATCGGACTACGGGAATGGGTCACTGTATCAGGACGCGCTCGCAAAACCTCTCCTGCATAACACAAACGTGTTGGCAATTTTTGATGTAAACGATGTGCATCAATACGTGCAACTTGCGGTGTCATGTCCGAACGTACACCCATCATTCGCCCCGATACCTGATCAACAAGTTGACACGTATCTAAGTGTAAATCAGAGGCTTTACCTGTTAGTAAAGCTTGCACAAATTCAACTAAAGGGGGTAAAACTTGCGCATATCCCCAACGAGCAAATGACTCCAATAAGAGACGTCGCCAATACTCAATCTGCTCAGCTTCTTGTGGTAATACATCTTCAATGCCATCTGGCACAAGCCAACGATTATTTTCATTCGACATAGCTACTTCTACCCTAACTTAACCCTTGGCAACATATAACAACACCAACCCTAATACCATCACAATCAAACCACCAATGCGTAAAGCACCTTCAGGTAATTTGCTTAGCTCACTCATTGTTTGTCGCCACTGCGCTGGAAATGCAAAAGGACCAACCCCCTCCAACACCATCATCAGTGCAACCGCCATCAATAGCACTTGCCCAAAATCAGTCATTTACTTGCCCGAAGGCTGACGCAAGAAGCGTAATACATCCGCATCACTGTCTAAAATCAGCACATCGCGTTTGTCTTTAAACGATTCACGATAAACCGATAAAGAGCGATAAAAAGCATAAAATTCTGCACTCTTACTGTGAGCACCTGCATAAATTTCAGCTGTTTTACCATCACCATCACCACGTAGTTTTTCAGCTTCCTTATAGGCTTCAGCTAACAATACAGTACGTTGACGATCAGCATCAGCACGAATACGCTCACCCGCTTCTGCACCTTGTGAACGAACATCTTTAGCAACACGAATACGCTCAGCTTCCATACGACGATAAACAGATTCGCTTACGTCTTTTGGCAAATCAATACGCTTAAGACGAATATCTAAAATTTCGATACCAAACTCTTTTACTTGCTTGCTTGCTGTTGACGTAATACCACTCACAATTTGCGCACGCTCACCAGCAATCACATCTTGCACAGAACGTGCAGCAAATTCTGCACGTAGCCCGTCTTTAATAATTTGCGACAATCTTAGATTAGCACGACGAATATCACCACCCATCGAGATATAAAATTGCTGTACATCAGAAATACGCCATTTAACAAAAGAATCGACCAGTAAATTTTTCTTTTCTAAAGTGAGATAACGCTCTGGCTCAGCATTTAGAGTTTGAATACGCGCATCAAACTTAACAACATTATTAATGAAGGGAAGTTTAAAATGTAGCCCTGGCTCATAATTAGCATCAACGACCTGACCAAGCTGTAACTTTAAGGCTTTTTCAGTTTGCTGTACGGTAAAAACCGACATAGAAACACCAATGACAGCAATAGCAGCTACAGTCGAAAAGTTACCGTTTAATATATTCATTAACGCATCTCCCGAGTACGCAGATTATCACGCAGACTTTGTGAAGGTTGAATATGAGCAGGTGGTGTAACCTGTGTCGTATCAAGCAAGCTACTATTAGACATCAACTGCGTCGCACTGTTGGACTTATCATCTTGCATCCATTTATCCAGTGGTAAATACATCATCTGACCACTACTTTTAGAGGAAACCATAATTTTACTACTACTACCCAAAACTTGTTCAACCGTATCTAGATACATACGTTGACGCGTTACCTCTGGTGCTTTTTGATATTGCGTTAAAATACTGTTAAAACGACTGACATCCCCCTCTGCTCGTGCAATAACTTGATCACGATAAGCATTGGCTTCTTCACCCAAGCGTGCCGCTTGTCCACGTGCTTTTGGAATAATATCGTTAGCATATGCTTGTGCTTCATTAATCACACGTTGACGATCTTCCCTTGCTTTAACCACATCCGCAAAAGCAGCTTGAACCTGCTCTGGTGGTTGTGCATCTTGCAAGTTAACACTAGTAATTTGAATCCCTGTTTTATAGCTATCTAATGCAGCTTGTGCAACATCACGCACACGCACAACAAGTTGACTACGACCATCTGTCAGCGCAAAATCCATAGTGTTTTTACCGACAACTTCTCGCAAAGCACTCTCAATCGACTCACGCAACGCTGTATCAGGATCAACGTTCACAAACACATAATCTACCGTATTGCGAATATTGTATTGCACTGCTAATTTAATATCGACAATGTTTTCATCTTGAGTCAACATCAAAGACTCACCTTCAACATCACTACTCGAACCATTTTTAATGGTTCGATAACCGATTTCAGCATTACGAATTTGCTCAACGTTAACCTTAATCACATTACCAATCGGTGCTGGCCAGTTCCAATGAGGACCTGCACCTGTTTCTTGCGAAAAAGCACCGAAAACAGTAGTCACGCCACGCTCGGCTGGGTCAATAATATACACACCAAAACCAAGCCATAATGCACCAGCAACAGCAACTAAAGCAGTCAATCCTGCACCAATATTTTCTGGCATTTGCGACCCAGATTCATTCGTATTATTGTTATTATTGCCTTGCCCCATTTTCCCTAAAAATCCCTCAAGTTGCTTACGCAATTGTTGTGCTGGATCTTGAGTAGATTTATCTTTACGGGGAGGACGCTCACTCCCCCAAGGATCTTGTCCTGGTTTACCAGGTTCATTCCAAGCCATTAAGACCAACTCCCATCATAAAAATGTGTGACAAACCCGCAGATTTTAGGCGTTGAGCGTTGCAGTTGCAAGCCGAACTTTATGTTCGATTGTTGGATCGTCATAAATATCTTGCCATTGCTGGGGTGATAAAGATAATGTTAACCAAGCCATGCCTATCTCATCAAAGACTTCTGAGATAACCTGACCTGTCGAATAAATACGGGCACGTAACTGACCCTGTTCTGGCTGAATACCAACACGAGCAGAAATTTGCTCACCTGCAATTTTTTCGGCAATTGCGCGTATTAACAAATTCATGCCATCGCCTGTTTTTGCAGAAACCCAAACGTCACGATGCCCATTACTGTCTACAGGTGTTAAATGTGCTTCAATAGGAGGAATACAAACATCTGCTTTATTATAAACATGAATAATGGGTACATCCCCCGCACCAATTTCTTGTAGCACAGTTAAAACATCTGCTACCTTTTCTGCACATCTTGCATCACTCGCATCAACGATATGTAGCAACAAAGTGGCATTAACTGTTTCTTCTAGGGTTGCACGAAAAGAAGCAACCAAATCATGCGGAATATGACGAATAAACCCAACGGTATCTGCCAAAGCACAAGCACCAACACCTGGTAAATGCAAACGACGAATAGTTGTGTCTAAGGTTGCAAACAAACGATTTTCTGCATAAACATCAGATTTAGTGAGCAAGTTAAATAGTGTTGATTTGCCTGCATTAGTATAACCAACAACTACCACTGTTGGTAATTCACTTTTAGTTCGTGCACGACGCGACAAATCACGATGATTGCGCACTTTATCTAAGCGTTTCTCCAGCATCCATACACGATCTTGCACTAGACGTCGGTCGGTTTCGAGCTGAGTTTCACCTGGACCTCGCAAACCAACACCACCACCTTGACGCTCTAAATGTGTCCAACCACCTACTAAACGCGTTGACATATGCTTAAGCTGTGCTAATTCAACCTGCAGCTTACCTTCAAACGATTGCGCACGTTGGGCAAAGATGTCTAAAATTAAACCCACACGGTCAACAACTCGCATTTCACAATCGTTAGAGAGATTACGTTCTTGCCCTGGTGTAAGAGCATAATTAACGATAATCACGTCCGCATTATTGGCTTTAGCAATAGCAGCAATTTCTTCGACTTTGCCACTACCTAATAATGTTCGTGCACGAAAATTACTGGACTTCGCAATAACTAAAGCAACCTCACTGACACCCGCTGAATCAACTAATTCTCGAAATTCATCAAGGTCTTCTGAATGCTCAGCATCATGAAGTTCAAGATGCACCAAAACAGCACGCTCTGCGTAGCGCTGCTGTTCAATGCGATGAAATATCTCAGCCAAGGGACTGACGACAGTTAAAAAAGATTATCTGGATTATTCAGCAACTACAGCTGCAGCTTCGCTAGTATCATCATCCATGCCAAAATAATCTTTAGGATCACGTGCTGGTACGATAGTCGAAATTGCATGTTTATACACCATTTGCGATACAGTTGAGCGTAACATTACAACAAACTGATCAAAAGAGTCGACACGACCTTGCAGTTTGACACCGTTAACTAAATAAATAGATACAGGGATACGATCTTTACGTAAAGCATTCAAATACGGATCTTGAATGGGCTGGGCTTTTGACATGTTGTTTTTCTCCGAAAATTATTAGGGTCAAGCCGCTTTTTGAGGCAGTCTAGGACAAACAGGCAATTAATATACCTGTCCAACCTAGGCAGTCTACACCAGTTGCGATATTTTGTCATTGCCTAATAAAGGCATTATTTGATGTAATTGTTTACTCAACGGTAGATTAGCAGCCAAAAGCAAATCGCAAGTCATTTTTTTCATCCATGTTAGCTGTCGCTTTGCTAAGCTTCTTGTTGCCGATAACGCTTGTTCATGTAGCTGTGGCTCAGTGATATTACCCTGTAAATACTGCCATGCTTGTCGATAACCAACACTACGCATCGAAGGTAATGATGCAGTTAAATTGGAATTTGTCATTAACACCCTAACTTCATCTAACAAACCCTGTGCAAGCATCAACTCAAAACGGACGAACATGCGCTCATGTAGCCATTCACGGGTTGGTGGTGCAATAAATACTGTTTTTAACTCTAATTGTGTCGCGTTGCGTTGTTGATGTTGCTCCGTTAAGCTCAGTCCAGTTATTTCGATTACCTCAAGCGCGCGTAAAACGCGCTGTGGATCATTAGGATGAATCCGTTTTCCTGCTATAGGGTCAGCATCGCATAAACGTTGATGCATTGCTAAAGGGTTTTTTAACCATTCTGCTTGTAATCGCTCACGAATAACCTCATCAGCTGAAGGCAAATCAGATAAGCCATTAACCCAACTATGCAAATACAACATTGTGCCGCCAACAACAATGGGTAAATTACCCCTCGCTTTAATTTGTGGGATCAGCACTTCAACATCTTTAACAAAGTCAGCAGCTGAATAACTTTCACCAGGATCAATAATATCAATAAGATGATGTGGTACTTGAATACGTTCAGTCAAACTTGGTTTTGCAGTACCAATATCCATCCCGCGATAAACTAATGCCGAATCCATATTAATAATCTCACAAGGAATCAACTTAGCCACTTCTAATGCTAACGCTGTTTTTCCTGCAGCTGTAGGTCCTGCAATAATCAATGCGTCCATAATTTATTGCCCTCTTAAAAACAATTTATCCAGTTCTGGCATACTTAATTGCACCCATGTCGGACGACCATGATTACATTGACCTGCATTAGGGGTTTGCTCCATTTGACGCAATAACGCATTCATCTCTGCTAATGAAAGTTGACGATTAGCACGTACTGCGCCATGACATGCCATAGTTGCCAACAGATTATCTTGTTGACGCTCAAAGTAATGAGCAACGGTTGCCCCTTTCTCAAAACTCGCAAACAAATCTGACAATAAAGCAGACACATCTGCTTTTATTAACAAAGAAGGAACAGCTCTAATAATTAATTGTTGCTGACCAAACCAATCACAATCAAACCCTTTTTCTTGCAATAATGGCAGTAATTCAACTAACTCCGCTGCCTGCTTAGTTGTTAAATCAAAAATATGCGGTACTAATAATGGTTGTGATGACCAATGATCTTTCCATTGTTGTTTAAGCGTTTCGTAAACAATTCTCTCGTGCGCAGCATGCATATCAACCATAATTAAGCCACTCTCATTCTCTGCTAAAATATATACCCCTTGAATTTGGGCTCGCGCTTGTCCTAAAGATAATGGGTGAACTGAATCAGTTAATTCTGCTTCTTGAGAAGCTATTGGACTGTGCCAACTAAGCTCAGAATGCAGTCGCGATGACCAGTCTTGTTTAACATCACTTTTAACTTCGCTAATAAATAAAGAAGATGGAAAGAAAGACGATGATTTTACTTCTGTTGTAACTAATGCGTTAGCTATTGGAGGCTGTATATTAGTGGTCGAGATTGCTACTTTTGATAACCGCTCACGAACGGCATAACGCATAGCATCACTGAGCGCACGCGCATCAGCAAACCTAACCTCTGTTTTTGCGGGATGAACATTAATATCAACTAATGCAGCATCGATTGTTACAAACAAAACAAACGCTGGCTGACGATTACCATGTAACAAATCATCGTAAGCAAGCTTAACGTTAAAAGCAAGTTGACGGTCTTTAATTAAGCGACCATTAACAAATAACCATTGCTGATCGGCTGTTGCACGTGTATAACGTGGATCACTAATTACGCCTGTTATAGCCCAACCATCACCCGAAGCAGCCAAAAATAACGCAGCATCACTAAAAGCAGAACCAATAAGCTTGCTCATTCTTGGTAAAGGATCATCATCTAATAATGCTGCAAGCTGGTAAATAGGTTGTTGATTATGAAAAACATCAAATGCAACATGCGGATTAACTAACATTAGTGCAATCACAACATCGTCAATTTTAGCCCATTCTGTACGTGCTGATTTTAAAAATTTCTTTCGCGCTGGTACCGTATGAAAAAGACGATCAACAATCACCTGTGATCCTACAGGATAAGCAGTGGGTTCGACTCCTTGTGCAATACCATTTTCGACACAAAGCCTGCCACCAAAAGTAGCACCTTGTTGCGCAGATACTAAAACTAAGCGCGCTATCGAGGCAATACTTGCCAAGGCTTCACCACGAAAACCATATGAAGAAAGTGAAAACAAATCATCATTATTTGATAGTTTACTCGTTGCATGGGTAGCAATCGCTAAAGATAAATCTTGATAATGAATACCCATGCCATTATCACGAACTTCGATACGATCTAGTCCACCTTGTTCAACAAAAATTTCGATACGTGTTGCACCTGCATCCAGACTATTTTCAACCAACTCTTTAACAATAGAGGCTGGACGTTCAATCACCTCACCTGCTGCAATTTGACTAGCCAGCAGTGGGGTTAAAATGTGAATACGAGGTTGTGTGCTTTCCATCGGCTTATTATAACTCGATTATCGTATACGAAAACAGCTAACCTTTATCATCAGTAATCATTGCCATACGATGTGACATACTTAGCGGAATGCGCAGGAACTGCCCTTCTCTTAAGCCAGCAGTTTCACTCAAGCCGTTAGCACGTGCTAAATAAGCTGAACTTGTGCCATGACGCTCTGCAAGTCTTGCTAAGCTATCGCCCTTATTTACTTTAAATCTGGCATAAACTACTCCAGGTTCTGGCTGAACCTGAACAAAACTAACCAACCCTTTAACAATAGAAGCCGCTATTTTATTTTGATATTGACTATCTTGTAATAAAAAATCTTGCTGTGGATTGGAAATAAATCCCATTTCAACTAACACAGAAGGCATATCAATATTTTTAAGAACAACAAAATTAGCCGCTTGAACAGTGGCATGTTGCAATTTAATACCTGATTTTCTCATCCCTTTTTGCATAAAACTGGCTAATTTTTGACTATCTTCAATAGAAGAGGACATTGACATTTTACCAAGATCATTCGCCAACTTTTCGCTCCATGGGTTTAATGCTAATAAAGGATTATCAGCACTATTTGAATGTGCGGCAACAAACTTAGCCAACTCAGAAGTCGCACCATCCCATCCCATCACATAAAAAGAAGCGCCTTTAACTTTACTATCTTTATAACTATCTGCATGCAAGGAAATAAAGACATCCGCCCCCATTTCACGTGCTATGCGTGGACGCCGCCCTAAAGATATAAAAAAATCATCATCACGCGTAAGCACTGCTTTCATACCTGGTTGAGAGTCGATATGTTTTTTAAGCGCTTTTGCCATTGTTAATGTCAAATCTTTTTCTAGCACGCCACTAGCGCTCGTCGCACCGATATCTTTACCACCATGACCTGCATCAATCGCAACCACCAACGGACGTGTTCCTTGAAACGGTTGCACAGAAAATGCCTCTTTCTCTGCCTCTGATAACTTTGTTTTATCAAACTCTTTATGCGTGATACTCCTAGCTAACGAAACAATAGGAGGTATTGGTGCATGTAGCTGTTTATCACTATCTTGTTTTGAAAAATGATCAAGGTTAGGACTTATTTCTGCTTTTTCTACTTGTTTTTCTACTATCGTTTCAATCGGAAGAACTTTTTCTATCGGCTCCTCTGGTGCTTGAATAACGACTTGCAGCGGCAGATTACTCGGCTCTAAATCGACTAACCATCGCGCCAATTGACCATTTTTAGCAGGTATTTTTTTTGTATAAACAATTCGCATCTTTTGCTTTAATTGTGCACAAATCATTAATCGATCAGCAACATTAATAATTTTTATCGTCCCTAATGTGCTTGCCCTTCTAGCCATTAAGTTTAAAGGTAGTCTTGTGTGTGCATTTTTTACTTGCATCACTAACTCATTATCCTGAACACTTGCTACCCAATTAAGAGGCTCGTCTGACTCAAGCACCATACGACTTTTATTGCCTGTTTCGCCTGTACGTAAATCTAATAATTGCGCAGCAGTAGCTTGCTTCACCATCAGCAATCCGACTAATCCTAACAATTTTACAGTAACATTCATACCCATCTCCACTGCATTAAGTGGTACCTATAACCTGCTTGAGCAACTTTATTCCAAACTCTGTTTTAGCATGACAGACAATCTGTCTTTCATCACCGTTAATCTGCATTATCAATGCCAAATCGGCACTGGGTAACCAGCCTACGCCATTACTTGCCCATTCAATCAAGCAAATGCTATGCCAAAACAAATCACGCAACCCTAAATACTCCAACTCCTGTGCATCACTAAGACGATATAAATCGAGATGATGAATCATAGAGGTTGTCGTTTGATAAGACTCTAACAATGAAAACGTGGGACTACGTACACGTGCAGTTGGCAGTAAACTTTGAATAAATCCTTGACTAAATGCTGTTTTTCCAGCACCTAGCTGTCCTTCTAACGTGATTAATATACCTTGCTCATGACAAGCCTGATAACATAGTCGTGCGATACGAGCAGCAATACTATGCGTTTGCTCGACAGATGATGATAACCACTGGTATTGCATGAACACACCTTCACAAAATAAAACAAAAAATAGTTTAAATAATGTACAAAACCACAACGAACTAGCCATCAAAATCCGAATCTGGGCAGAAGAATTGGCATTGAGTATTGGGTTTAGTGCACCGACCATTCCACTAGTACATCGCCAACACTTAACTGACTGGTTAGCAGCTGGCTATCATGGCGACATGGAATTTTTCAATCGTAATCAGGAAGCACGTAACGCGCCAACACAACTACAAAATGATACTTTATCGATTATTAGTGCACGCCTTAACTACTGGCATCATGACAATACATCAGCGTTAACATTAAACAACCCTACCCTAGGCTATATCTCTCGCTATGCATTGGGTAGAGATTATCACAAGGTATTACGTCAAAAGCTTAAACAACTTTGCTTAAAAATAGAGCAAGAAACTGACACTTTTATCTGGCGACCTTTTACTGACAGCGCCCCTATTATGGAACACGCTTTAGCAGAGCAAGCAGGATTGGGCTTTATTGGCAAAAATACGCTGTTAATTAACCCACAAGCCGGATCAACTTTCTTTCTGGGTGAAATAATGTGCAATCTTCCCTTTACTCCCGATAAAGCAACAGACAAGTGTGGCTGTGGTCCTTGTCATAACTGCTTAACAGACTGCCCAACAAATGCCATTGTTGCCCCATTCACTGTCGATGCTAGACGTTGTATTAGCTATTTAACGATTGAACACGAAGGCAGCATTGATAAAGCCTTACGTCCACTAATGGGTAATCGTATTTATGGTTGCGATGATTGTCAGCTTACTTGTCCTTGGAATAAATTTTCGGTACAAACAACAGTAAACGATTTTCTGCCACGTCATCAACTCGATGCACAACCACTACTAACCTTATGGCAATGGTCAGAAGTTGATTTTTTGATAAAAACTGAAGGAAGCCCCATTCGACGTATTGGTTATGAAAAGTGGCGACGAAATCTTGCCATTGCGTTAGGAAATGCACCAACAAGTAGTGATATTGTAACGGCATTGTCACAAGCACAACCATCTGCAAGTATTTTGGTTGCAGAACATATTGTATGGGCATTAGAACAGCATAAAAACAAGACGAATAAGCACGAGCCTCTGATTAGACGCTATTTTTTATAGTACAATGGCAAGTTATGTAATAAAAGCTGCGAGTCAAAGGAATTTTTGTATGACCACTCCGTTAAGTTATAAAGACGCTGGTGTTGATATTGATGCAGGCGAAGCCTTAGTTGATGCGATTAAACCTATTGCCAAAAGCACCCTTCGCCCTGAAGTTGTTGGTGGGTTAGGTGGTTTTGGTGCGTTATTTGCACTAGACATGAGCAAATACAAAAATCCAGTATTAGTTTCTGGCACAGATGGTGTAGGTACAAAATTACGTCTTGCAATTGATTCAGGTAAACATGATACCGTTGGTATCGACTTGGTTGCTATGTGTGTTAACGACTTGATTGTACAGGGTGCCGAGCCGTTATTTTTCTTAGACTATTATGCAACGGGTAAATTAGAAGTAGCTATTGCACGCGATGTAATTGCGGGTATTGGTGAGGGATGTCGTCAGGCGGGTTGTGCCTTAATTGGTGGCGAAACGGCCGAAATGCCAGGTATGTATCACAGTGGCGATTATGACCTAGCTGGTTTTGCCGTGGGTATTGCTGAACGTGATCAATTAATTGATGGCACAAGCATTCGAACTGATGATGTCATTTTAGGTATTCAGTCTTCTGGGGTACACTCAAATGGCTATTCACTGGTACGTAAAATTATCGAGCGTAGCGGTATTGCCTTAGATGATGCTTTTGATGGTACAACTTATAAAGATGCGTTGCTTGCACCCACTAAGATCTACATTAAGCCATTGCTGTCATTAATTAAAGCGGTTACTGTCAAAGGATTAGTACATATTACAGGTGGTGGTTTATTAGAAAATATTCCTCGCGTATTGCCTGCTAATGTGGTTGCTAAAATTGATCACACCAGATGGCAACGTCCTGCTATTTTTGATTGGCTACAAGCGCAAGGTCAGGTCGAGTTTCAAGAAATGCATCGTACATTTAACTGCGGCATTGGCATGATCGTGGTCGTTGATGCGCAAGATGCTGCCACAGCCAAAGCGCATTTGGAAGAACAAGGTGAGACAGTATTTACCATCGGCAGCATACGCGCTCGCAATGGCGATGAACACCAAGTTGAGTTGAGCTGATTCACAGTATGAATATTGCAGTTCTAATTTCAGGTTCTGGCTCAAACTTACAAGCACTCATTGATAACCAACTGCGCTACGGCTACCGTATCACAGTTGTATTATCGAATATTGCAGATGCATTCGGTTTAGTGCGTGCTCACAATGCAGGCATTGCAACCTGCGTTGTCAATCACAAAGATTACACGGGACGCGAAGCTTTTGAGCAGGCAATGATGACCGCTTTAGATGTCTATCAACCACAACTGGTAATACTTGCAGGGTTTATGCGTATTTTAACGCCTCTATTTATCAATCACTATTCTGGCAAGCTCATCAATATTCATCCTGCTTTATTGCCTAAGCTCAAAGGCTTAGATACACATAGTCGCGCAATTGAAGCGCAAGAAATTGAACATGGTGCAAGTGTTCATTTCGTCACTGCAGAATTAGATGGTGGTTCTGTCATTGCACAAGCACGAGTACCTGTACTAGCCGATGATACAGCTGAAATACTCGCTAAACGTGTATTAAGTGTTGAACACCAACTTTACCCTGCTGTCGTTGCTGGCTTAGTAAAAGGCATTATTAGCACACCGCCTGATGTCCGTATCGATGGTATCATCGCACCGATTGATTTACCCCTATTACAACAAAAGGTCGCTTAATTATGCGCTTATCTGACTCGGATATCGAAGCGGCACTACTCAGTGGGTATTTAGCCATTACCCCCACACCTGATGTGAGTAAAATTAAAGGTATTAGCGTTGATTTACGATTAGGATATCAGTTCCGAGTCTTTACCGACCATAATACAGGATTTATCGATTTGTCTGGTCAGAAAAAAGACTTAGAAAATACGGTTAACCGTATTATGGGTGCCGAAATTAACTTAACTGAAGATGAAATTTTTTATTTGCATCCTGGTGAGTTAGCACTAGCAAGTACGTTAGAAAGTGTCAGTATTCCCGATGATTTAGTGGGTTGGTTAGATGGACGCTCTAGCCTTGCACGGCTCGGTTTGATGGTTCACGTCACAGCGCATCGTATTGACCCTGGTTGGAATGGTCAAATTGTGCTAGAAATGCATAATATGGGTAAACTGCCTCTGGGCTTGCGACCTGGAATGGATATTTGTGCGATTAATTTTGAAACAATGACTAGCCCTGCC
>CAMCGI010000023.1 GCA_945874205.1 Francisella tularensis subsp. holarctica | reverse complement strand
GGTAGTTAAGCTTAAAGGCTATACTCTTTTTGTATTAAAAAAGAAACCTCAGCATCGTCTGGGGTTTTCTTTTTGCGCTATACTTAGCTTAACTCATTCATAAAGGGATTGTTATGTCGTCACGTCGTCAATTTTTAACCGCCACAACTGCTATTATTGGTGTGGGTATGATTTCTGCTTGCAATAAAAAAGAAGAAACAACTGCTTCTGTAGGTGCTGAAAAGCAAGAAACTATCCATTGGAAAATGGTAACATCTTGGCCAGCAAATTTCCCTGGCTTAGGGACTGGTGCGAGTCGCATTGCTGAGTATATCAACACCCTATCGGGTGGTCGCATTAATGTTAAAATTTATGCTGCGGGTGAGTTGGTTGGTGCATTAGAGGTGTTTGATGCGGTGTCAGCAGGAACAGCTCAATTGGGGCACTCGGGTGCTTATTATTGGAAAGGTAAAAGTCGAGCTGCGCAGTTTTTTTCATCTGTTCCATTTGGATTAACAGCGCAAGAAATGAACGCATGGTTATTCTACGGTGGTGGCATGGCGCTGTGGGAAGAAGCTTATAAGCCATTTGGTCTTATTCCTGGTGCGGGGGGCAATTCTGGTACACAAATGGGTGGCTGGTTTAACAAAGAAATTAACAGTGTTGCCGATTTCAAAGGCTTAAAAATGCGTATGCCTGGGCTTGGTGGAGAGGTCATTCAACGCTTGGGTGCAATTCCTGTTAATTTACCAGGGGGTGAAATTTTTACAGCGTTACAATCGGGTGCAATTGATGCGACTGAATGGGTTGGTCCTTACAACGACCAAGCTTTTGGATTGTACAAAGCGGCTAAAAACTATTATGCACCTGGTTGGCATGAGCCTGGTACTGTGATGGAGTGTATGATTAACGAAAAAGCATTTAATGCATTATCTGTAGACTTACAAGCAATTGTTAAAGCGGCAATTCGCTTAGTCAATCACGATATGTTGGCTGAGTATACTGCACGTAACCAAAGCGCATTGAACGAGTTAGAAACTCAGCATGGTGTTAAAGTCAAACTTTTTCCTGATGATGTATTGCGTGAACTCAAAAAATTATCTGATGTGGTATTGGATGAAGAGGCGGCTAAAGACGCTTTGTCTACTAAAGTATGGGCATCACAAAAAGCCTTTCGTGATTCTGTACAAAAATGGACAGAGATTGCTGAAGGTGCCATTATTCGTGCACGAAACTTGTAAAAAAGTGAATTAATATGGAAACCCTAATCTCCTCCTTTGTGATTGCTTGGTTCGTCACTTTTTTTGTATTGCGCTATGAAGATTTTCATGCTCACATCACACGCGACGCTGATAGTGGTGTGCAAAAACTGCACAGCAAACCAACGCCACGCGTGGGGGGTATGGCAGTATTTTTAGGTGTTTTTTCGGCAATTGGACTAGCAGCAGTACAAAATGCCGATCTTAAAATTAACCTAGGATTGTTATTATTAGCTGCTTTGCCTGCTTTTTTGGGTGGGTTAGTTGAAGATTTAACCAAAAAAGTGACCCCTTTAGTGCGATTAGTCTTGGCTTTTATGTCGGCAGCGTTAGCCTTCTTCTTACTCGATGCTCGCCTAGATCGGGTAGATCTTTGGGGGTTAGATTGGTTATTAGCACATTCTTTACTGTTAACATTTTTATTAACAATGGTAGCAGTCGGAGGTGTGTCACATGCGGTTAATATCATCGATGGCTTTAATGGCTTAATGGCAGGTTATGCTGTATTAGCCTTTAGTGCTTTTGCGGCAGTTGCTTGGTGGTTAGATGATGAGTTTTTGTTTTTAGTCAGTATGGCGAGTTCGGGTGGAATTTTAGGATTTTTATATTTTAATTTTCCTAAAGGGCGCATTTTTATGGGCGATGGTGGTGCTTACCTTATCGGTTTTATGTTGGCAGAGGTGGCAGTAATGATGATCGTGCGTCACGGTATTGTGTCAGCATGGTTTATTATGGCTGTATTAGCGTTGCCTGTATTCGAAACAGTATTCTCGATTTATCGTCGTGCTTTTGTACAGAAAACTAAAATTGGTATGCCAGATGCCTTGCATTTGCATACACTTATTTTCCGTCGTATTACGAAGCATTGGCATTTTTCAGATCGCGTGTATAACAATTCAGCAACATCTCCCTATTTATGGGTATTATCTTTGGTATCTATTTTACCAGCTGTTTTTTTATGGCAATATACGTGGGCACTGCTTGGTGTAATGCTGCTATTTATGGCAAGTTATATCTGGTTTTATCGTCGTATTGTGCACTTTCAGGGTATACCATTTCACTGTATTACGTGGAAAAAACGCAATTTTTGTGAGCCTAATAACCCTCCAGTAAAGGAGTAAATAATCGTGAACATAAAATTATTTTCCTCTTATTGGTGGTTAGTTTTTTCTTGTTACTACTTATTTTCTGCTGGTGTGCTTGCTCAGGGATGGGTTAAGTTAGAGCAAACGACAAAGAGTGTTTTATCCACACAAAATGTCGCTGTTATGCTTATGCCCAATGCAACACTGTGGGCTGCTGACCTGAATGCTCAAGGTCGTATTGATGAAAATGCGATATTTAAGCCAATGACAATGCAGAATGGCAAGATTCTTAATGGTATTGTCGAGGTTGTTGCAGGGGAAGGACACGTATTAGCCCGTCGTGCAAATGGTGAGGTTTGGGCAGCTGGTGATAATAGTCATGGTCAATTGGGAGATGGAACGCAGCAAACGCAAGCACGCTTTGTACCTTGTCTGTTGACTAATGGTGAACCGATTCGTTTGGCAGCTGCAATGGTTGCAGGACGAGATCATAGTGTTATTTTACTTGAAACGGGTGTCGTGCTGAGTGCTGGATGTAATCAATATGGACAGTTAGGGCAAGGAGACAATCAGGATACGTCTTATTTTTCTCCTAGTGTTTATTCAGATAATTCGGTTTTATCGCATATTGTGGGTATTGAAGCAAAAGACGATTATACTTTGCTGTTAAGGCAAGATGATACACGTTGGTTAGCAGGACGTTATCCTAAGTTATCGATTAAGCCTAATGGTAAAATTGTTACCTATAATTCTTTTATAGAATTCTGATAGAAATTAAAAAACCCACTTTAAAAGTGGGTGTGTAATAGTTTTATAAATTTTATTGTTTTTAGCAGTGCTGTAGCCCGCTTCTAATTATGTATTTTTACTAATTATACATGTTTTTTATGACTACATAAGCAAATATTATTTATTGTTAACCATAAAAAAGATTCCGTTACTTTAAGCTTTTGCTGCATCCCAGTTGTTGCCCATACCCACTTCGACAATGAGCGGTACACTTAATTGTGCTGCATTTTCCATTTCTCTTTTTAACGCGATACTGATACGCTGTGCATCGGTTGTTGGTGCTTCAATGACTAACTCATCATGTACTTGCATAATCAATTTGGCTTGTGGACAGTTTTTTGTTAACCAATTATCAATATTAATCATAGCAATTTTAATTAAATCCGCAGCGCTGCCTTGTAAGGGAGCGTTAATGGCTGTGCGTTCAGCATATGCGCGAACAGCTGCATTTTTAGCATTGATATCAGGTAAATATAAGCGACGACCCAAAATAGTTTCTACATAGCCTTGGCTTTTAGCTATCTCTTTCGACTGCGCCATATAGGTAGCAACACTGGGATAGCGAGCAAAGTAAGTATCGATGTAGTGTTGTGCTAATTTGCGCTCGCACCCTAGTTGTTTGGCAAGCCCAAAAGCACTCATCCCATAGATTAAACCAAAGTTAACCGCTTTTGCCGCGCGACGTTGCTCATTAGTAACATTATCGAGTGATATGGCAAATACTTCGGCAGCAGTTGCGGTATGCACATCAAGGTTAGCCGCAAAAGCAGCTAGTAATGCGGCATCTTGTGAAAGATGCGCCATTAAACGTAATTCAATTTGTGAGTAGTCGCCAGCAAGTAGAGTGAAACCTGTTTCGGCGATAAAGGCTTTTCGGATACGTCGTCCAGCCTCATTACGCACAGGAATATTTTGTAGATTAGGCTCGGATGAGGATAAACGTCCTGTTGCTGTCACAGCTTGATGAAAGCTAGAATGTATACGTCCTGTTTCGGGGTGAATATGGTTGGGCAAAGCATCGAGGTAGGTCGACTTGAGTTTGCTTAAGCTGCGATACTCCAAAATAATCGCAGGTAACTCGTAGGTTTCTGCCAATTGCTCCAACACTTCTTCGTTGGTCGATGCTTTGCCACCTGGTGTTTTTTTAAGGATAGGCAATCCCATTTTATCGAATAGAATGACTGCAAGTTGGGTGCTTGAGCCTAGGTTAAATGTTTGACCAGCTAAATTATGCGCTTTCATTTCGAGTTGTAGTATGTCATCACCCATCGCGACCGATTGCTCTAACAGCGCAAAAGTATCAATTTTGACCCCTGTGCGCTCCATATTACCAATAATGGGCATGAGTGGGCGTTCAATGGTTTCGTACAGTTGCTGCATAACAGGTGTGGCAAGTAGGTTTTGGGATAAGTATTGATGCAGTGCTGCTGTCACTGCTACATCTTCGCAGGCGTAAGGTACGGCTATATCCAATGAAATATCAGCAAACCCTTTTTGTGTTTTACCTTTACCAGCAATGTTTTCAAAGGTGGTTGTCGTATGGTTCAGATAATGTTGTGCTAAGTCGTCCATGTTGTGTCGACTGGCAGTGGCATTTAGCACGTAAGATTCGAGCATGGTATCGTTCAATACACCTGCTAACGCAATGCCATGATTGAGTAGCACATGACGATCATATTTAAGGTTATGCCCCAGTTTCGTAAGTGTTGCATCGGTTAGTAATGGCGTGATTGCCGTTAATACTACCTCTAATGTCAATTGTTGGATGTCGCCTAATTCGGTTGTGTGGGCAATTGGGCAATAAGCACTACCGAGTGTTTGCGTGTATATACCAATGCCCACAATACGCGCATCAAATAGATTTAGACTCGTTGTCTCAAGGTCAAAGCAAAGTTGACCTTCAGTTACTGCTGTTGTTAGCCAGTGTTGCCAGATGTTTAGGTCAGTAATAGTCGCACAGCTAGGCAATGTAAAGGATGTTGATAACAGTTTGGGCAACGATTCTGGCATAGTTGTCTGTATTTGTTTTACAGATTGTACACTGTTATGTGTTGTTTCTAGCCACCCATGTTGTTTTAGTAGTATTTGTGCACGCTTTAAGTTTAAGCGAGTCAGTTCAGCGACTAACTCACGCAGATGAACAGGTGTCGGTGTTAGTTCATTCCACTGTAAGGGTAGGGCACAATCACGCTTCGTAATGACGAGTTCTTGGATGAGTGGAAAATTGGGCGCAGCTTCTAAAATATTGTGTGCAGTACGTGTGAGTTGTCCTTGCATAGCGGCAACAATTCCGTTGAGTGTGCCATGCGCGCGCAGAAGTTTGGCAGCCGTTTTTTCGCCAACACCGATAACTCCTGGAATATTGTCGGATTTATCGCCAACAAGGGTTAGATAGTCCACAACTAACTCAGGAGGAACCCCCATTTTATCGATAACTTTGCTAGGCGTGAGCAACACGTTTTTCATGGTGTCGATAATACGAACCTGTTCATTGACGAGTTGGCATAAGTCTTTATCACTTGTTGCAATGACTACTTCTTGTCCGTTGGCACTGGCTTGCGTTGCTAAGGTTGCAATGACATCATCCGCTTCAACACCTGGAATTACTAACAGGGGTAATCCCATTAGTTGAATTAAATTGTGAAGTGGTTCAATTTGTGCACGCAAGTCTTCGGGCATCGGTGAGCGATGCGCTTTGTACTCTGGGAAGAGGTCGTGACGGAAGTTTTTACCACGGGCATCAAAAATAATGGCTATGCCGCTTGGTTGATAATCATGAATAAGTGTCGAAAGCATCGACAGGACACCATGAATAGCATTAATAGGCGTGCCATCGGGGGCGTGTAGTGGTGGTACGGCATGGAAAGCACGGTAAAAAAATGAATTAGCATCGACAAGCAGAAGTGGGGAAGACATGAACTTACTCAAAATTGTGACAAGAATCTGCTCATTATAGTCGGATGATGCCGCCTGACCTATTTTAAATGATTACTTTTCACACGACTTCATCAATGTCCCAAATAGTTTGCGCTTTTCGAGTGGTAAAGATTTTTTTGAATTTTTTAGGTTTGTATTGTTTCACTTGATGATGCGATACAAATGTCAGACTGAACTATTATCCCCCCAACATTCAGCGAGTCTGTGTTAAAATCAATGCCATTTATCACGTTTAAGATTGCGAAATTATGTCTGTTTATACTACCGTTACCGAAGATGAGTTGCGTGTTTATTTAGCTGAGTTTGATGCAGGAGAGTTGGTTGCTTTTGAGGGCATCAGTGCGGGCATCGAAAATACCAATTATTTTGTTGATACGACTTGTGGTCGCTATGTACTGACATTATTTGAACAACATGATTTTAAAGATCTTGGTTATTTCTTGAAGCTTATGGCATGGTTGTCGGAAGCAGAAGTGCCTAGTGCTCATCCATTGGCAGGTAAGGATGGTCAGTATTTGCGTTTACTTTGTGGTAAGCCAGCTTCATTAGTGCAACGCTTACGCGGTCGCTCACTAGAACACTCAGATGAAGTACATTGTGCTGTTATTGGTGGTGCTTTAGCAAAAATGCATCTTGCAGGGGGTGGTTTTTCGTCACATCGTGCCAATGATCGTGATTTAGATTGGATGCTAACAATCCGTGATAAGTTGGCAATATTAGCCGATAGTGCTACCTTGACAATTATTGATGAAGAGCTTGGTTTTCAACAGATGCAAAACTTTTTAACCTTGCCATCGGGTGTGATTCATGCTGACTTATTTTTGGATAACGCACTATTCGATGGTGAGGAATTAACAGGTATTATTGATTTGTATTATGCCTGTCATGGTGCTTGGTTATACGATGTTGCTGTAACAATGAATGACTGGTGTCGTGAATCAGACTTAACCATCAATGCGCATTGGGCGCGTGAGCTACTATTAAGCTATGCAGGTGAACGTGCTTGGACAGACAGCGAAAAGCAATTGTGGCCTGCTGTGGCACGTCGTGCTGCGTTACGCTTCTTTTTATCACGTTTGCACGACAAACTCATTCCTCGTGAGGGCGAGTTGACACAAACAAAAGATCCAATAGTTTTTCAAACTTTATTGTTATGGTTGCGTCAGTATTGCCCTCCTTTAGTTGGCTAATATGCTAAGCCCAGCAAAAGCAGCTACTGCGTTAAAAGAGGGTAAGGTAATTGCTTATCCCACAGAGGCAGTTTATGGTTTGGCGTGTGATCCTATGAATGAGCAAGCTGTGACGCATATTTGGAATATAAAAAATCGTTCAGAAGGTATGGGGTTGATTGTAGTAGGGTCTAGTTGGCAACAGCTTGAACCCTATATGGGAAGGTTAACTGATGATCAGCAACAGAGACTCAAAACAAGTTGGCCTGCAGCACTCACATGGATTGTTCCTGCAACAGAGAGTCCACCATTGTGGCTAACTGGTGGACGCAATACGATAGCATTGCGTTGGACAAATCATCCAACTAGCATTGAATTGTGTAATGCTTTTGGTCGTGCTATTGTTTCGACTAGTGCTAACATTCATGGCGTTGCTCCTTGTGTTACTATCAGTTGTTTAGAACAAACATTTCTGCATGTTGGGTCGGTTTTTGCTGGTACAGTACAGGGTGTATTAGGTGATCATATTCGTCCTACCCCCATTCGTGACTTGGTAACTGGAAATTGGATAAGAACATGAAGAGCCAAAAAAAAGAATATGTTTTGACGCTAAATAGCGATCACGCGCCATTAACTGATGCTGAGTTGGATATGTTGGCTATTTTCTTAGTCGCAATGACACCAGATGAAGATGATCTCCCATTATCATTATCAACGGTAGATGGTTTTTTTAATGCGTTAGCTATTTCTCCTCAAATTGTTTTACCACAAGCATGGTTAACATGGATACTAGGCGATGTACCGCCTTTTAGTAGTGAAATTGAAGCACAAACAATTGTTTCATTATTAGTTCGTCATTATCATCAAGTTCAACATGATATGCGAGAAATCAATCCGCCTATTTTTGCCCCTTTATATTTATATAACGATCAAAGCGAAGAGCCTTGGGTGGCAGAGTGGTGTGATGGGTTTATGTCAGCAGTGCATTATCAAGAAGACATTTGGTATAGCGCAGTTGATCACGACTTAGATAGAGAAAAGCTGGATATAATTTATGCAATGACGCTATTAGTCCCACCTGATGTTGAAAATCCACCAGATGATGATGAGGTGGGAGAGGATGAAATTGATCGTACTTCACTTATGATGCGTCGCATTGCCTATTACTCATTAGAGGATTATAGAATGCAGATTAATCCCGTTGCTAGCTGGGAAGATCTGCTTGAAGTATGCGTGATGCATTTGCGTGATCATTTATTACATCCAAATAAAACCAATTTATGCCCCTGTGGTAGTAACAAAGAATTTGATGACTGTTGTGGATCAAGTGATCGTCAATTGCATTAACTTGCTATAGCGTGCAACACATTATTTTGCTTTAAAGACAGTGTAAAAAGCTATGATTCCACGCTATAAAATGAGTCATCAAATTAGCCATGTTATGTACTAACTATTAAAAAGGAAAGTAATGAAACCTACCCACAATAAACCCGTTAAAGTCGTCTACAATCCTTTAACTGACAATGAACTCGATGTCCTTGATGGCTTGTTAGATGATTTAGCTAACAGTATCGACGAAGAGGATAGTGAGGCGCATCAGTCTTTATCTTTGGATGCGGTTGATGGATTATTCGCTGCCCTAGCATTAAGCCCCTCTATTATGCCGATTGCTGATTGGATGACATTGGTGTTTGGTGATGGCTCATTGCTTAATAAAGAAATTACTCAAAGGACGCGCAACTTACTTATTCGTCATTATAACAGTGTGGTATATCAGTTTCGTAAAACCGATTTAAGTGATTATATGCCTTGTATTACGATAAGTGATGATGAGGATGCGTTGGCCGATGTAGCAACGTGGTGTATGGGATTTTCATTAGCAGTTGAACAGCAAGAAGACAAATGGGGTGAGCGCTGTGATGAAGATGCGTGGACAGAGATTTATGTTATTCAGGCGCTCAAAGATGCAGATGAGGCAGGAAATATCATTATTTCTGATGACTTAGACGGTGGTGAACTAGAGCTTATGCACAGCAAAGAGGATCTATTAATGCTGATGAAAGAAGAAGTGAGCGAGGCACTAGATGAACCTGTTGATAGTTTAACGATGCTTTTATTTGCTCTGTCGCGATTGCAAGATTCAATGATTAACGCTAAAAAACAAACTATCCACTAATTTCGGAGTCACAATGGAACTCGATATTGTTTTGTTACTTAAGGCAGCGCTGTTAGGTGTTGTTGAAGGGTTAACTGAATTTTTGCCTATTTCGAGCACGGGTCATTTAATTATTCTGGGTGATTGGCTTAATTTTAATGATGCTAAAGGTAAAGTTTTCGAAATTGCTATTCAGTTAGCTGCTATTCTGGCTGTGATGTGGGCATATCGGCAAAAAGTAGTGAGTGTGACGGTTGGTATGATGCAACGTGATGAGATGGCGTGGCGTTTTGCAACGAATTTAGTGATTGCTTTTTTACCAGCCGCAGTATTGGGGCTAATGTTTCATAGTGCGATTAAAACCTTGCTTTGGAGTCCGATTAGTGTTGCAGTGGCATTAATTATCGGTGGTTTTATTATTTTGTTAGTCGAAAAACGCATGGCACATGTACCGCCACGCATTCAAACAGTAGATGAAATGTGTTGGCATGATGCACTTAAAGTGGGGTTTGCTCAATCATTTGCCTTAATTCCTGGTATGTCGCGTTCAGGCTCTACTATTATGGGTGGTTTGATTTTTGGTATGTCTCGTACTGCTGCAACGGAGTTTTCTTTTTTCTTAGCGATTCCGACTATGATTGCCGCAACGATTTATGATGTGCATAAAAATTGGGATTTGTTTACGATAGCAGACTTACCGATGTTTGCTGTCGGTTTTATAATGTCTTTCATTGCTGCGATGATTGCAGTTAAAGCTTTGTTGCGTTACGTTGCCAGTCATACTTTTACTGCTTTTGCTTGGTATCGAATTGTTTTTGGTATGTTTGTTTTATGGTATTTTTTATAAGGAAGATAACAATGCGTTTATTAGCATTATCTGTTGTGTTAGCAACGTCCGTTATGGCAGGCTGTTCATTTGTCAGTCTAACAGAAAAAGGTGAAAAAGTTATTTTACTTAGTCAAGAGCAGGCGCATCATTGTGAACGCATAGGTGCAACAGTGGTATCTGTTAAGGATAGTGTTATCGGTGTAGACCGTAGCATTGAAAAAATGGATGCTGAGCTTGCCCTATTAGCACGTAATAGCGCACCTGATATCGGTGGCGATGCGGTTCTACGCGAAGAGCGTTTGGCGGATGGAAAACAACGCTTCGGTGTTTATCGTTGCCGTCGGTAATTACTGCTTAATTTTTTTATAAGGAAGGATAATGCCTAATATTACCGCTGAGCAACAGCTAAAATCAGTTAAATCGTGGTTATTGTCGTTACAAGATACTATTTGTGCGGGTCTGTCTCAGAGTGACGGTGGTGTATTTGTGGAGGATAACTGGCAACGTGAGGCAGGTGGCGGTGGGCGCTCTCGGGTAATAGAAGGGGGGGCGGTAATTGAAAAGGGTGGTGTTAATTTTTCGCATGTTTATGGTGATGCTATGCCAGCATCGGCAACGGCACACCGCCCTGAATTAGCGGGTCGTCGTTTTAATGCGATGGGTGTTAGTTTGGTGATTCATCCGCGTAATCCATTTGTGCCAACATCTCATGCTAATGTACGTTTTTTCATTGCCGAAGCTGATGGAAAAGAGCCGATTTGGTGGTTTGGTGGTGGATTTGATTTAACACCTTATTATCCGTTTGATGAAGATATTGTGCACTGGCATCAAGTTGCTAAAGATGCTTGTGATCCTTTTGGTGCTCAAGTCTATGCTGAGTATAAAAAATGGTGTGATGAATATTTTTATCTTAAACATCGCAATGAAACACGTGGTGTTGGTGGCTTGTTTTTTGATGATCTAAATGCGGGTGGGTTTGAGCATTGTTTTGCACTAACACAATCAATCGGTCAAGCCTATTTGCTAGCATACATTCCCATCTTAGCAAAACGCAAGGATATGCCCTACACCGAGCATGAGCGTGATTTTCAGCTATATCGTCGTGGGCGTTATGTTGAGTTTAACCTTGTTTTTGATCGTGGTACGTTATTTGGTCTGCAAACAGGGGGGCGAACTGAGTCTATTTTGATGTCACTGCCACCATTAGCGACGTGGCGTTACAATTATCAACCCAAGGAAGACTCTGTAGAGGCACGTTTAAGTGGCTATTTAAAACCAAAAAATTGGTTAACTAATTGACTTAAGTAATTCAATCTTAGGTTTTTTTGATACTGATATGTCTTTTTAGTAGTGCTTTTTATTTTATATCTAATTGAATTAAAATGATTTTTTTATTTTTTTAAGTGTCATGCATAACTTTTTATAGCACAATAAAAATATTTATGTGGGCGTTTGTTATGACACAAGTTATTATAGGCTTATATAACTATCCCTTTTATGTTATGGCAAGGTGTCGAATCATAAGGGTATGCATTAGGAGAACAATAGAATGCGTCTGTTAAAAGTCTTGATTGCAATAAGTTTGTCGCTATCGACAACAGCTGCAATTGCTGCAATTGAGTCAGTTAAGTCTGAGTCATATGATGCATATGTGGTACTTGGTGGTACTGTTGTGCCTTATCGTGAGGTTGTTTTGACTGCCCAAGTTCCTGGTCGAGTGAATTATTTAGGTGGTATTGAAGGTGATCGTTTCAATGCGGGTGATTTATTAGTTGCTATTGAAGATGGTGATTTGCAAGCACAGCGTCGCGCTTTACTTGCAGCAATTAGTAAAACGCAGGCAGGGTTAGCAAACGCACAAACTGAATATCAGCGAGAATTATGGAACCCACAAAGCCGCAATACCAGTAAAATGCCAGGTTTTGCTTTACCTGGCATGTTTGATCAAACTTTTTCTCGTCCATTAGGTCGTGTTATGGGTTACGAAGATGATCATGTTACTCGTCAAGCAGATCTTTACAACCGTAATTCAGGTGTACAACAAGCTAATGCTGATGTTATGAGTGCACAAGCTTCGTTAGAAGCGTTGGAGACAAAAATTCGTGATGCACGCTCACAAGCTCCTTTTTCTGGTCTGATTATTAAAAAAATGGTTGAAGCAGGTGATACCGTTTCTCCAGGGCAACCATTGGTTAAGTATGCACAAAGTGGGCATTTATGTATTGAGGTGAATGTTCCTGTGCGTCTAATGGGCAAGATGGATCGTGGTGATATTGTGCGTGCTCGACTAGATCAAGTGGGCGACACTCAGGCGCGTGTTGCACAAGTTTATCCTGTTGCAGATGCACAGCAACATACTGTTAAGGTTAAATTCGATTTGCCTGTTGGTGTGAGTGCAGGTCCTGGTATGTATGCTGAGGTAATGGTGCCTAACGCAATGGATATGCATGAAATTATGCCAGTATTGCCAAAAAGTGCTATTGTCAAACGAGGCAGCTTGCCTAATGTTTATGTTGTCAATAGTCAAGATGTGTTAGAAATGCGTGTTGTTCGCTTAGGACGTGATGTCGGTAATGATCGGATAACTGTTTTATCAGGGGTGAAGGAAGGTGAGCGTATTTTAACGCAACCGCCTAAAGCTGCAGCTTCTGGTTGGGTTGTGCGCGGCGATGATGTCATTCCTCATTAAAAAAGTGAATTAAAGTATTATGAGTGTACAAGAAGAGAAATCACTACACGACTTATTAGGCAAGTCGGCAGAGTCATTTGATGAGCAAGGGCTAGCAGGAAAAACAGCGCGTGCTTTTATCCGTTCGCCCATTACGCCTTTACTGTTAATTCTTAGTCTATTTGTTGGTATTGTTGGATTAATTCTTACGCCACGTCAAGAAGACCCTCAAATTTCAGTGCCTCTAGTTGATATTATGGTTGCCTACCCAGGATCATCAGCTGAGCAGGCGAATGCCTTAGTTGCACAGCCTTTGGAACGTGCGTTACATGAAATTCCAGGTGTTGATCATGTGTACTCAGTTTCACGTCGTGGTCAAGCGATGGTTGCAGTGCAATTTAATGTTGGTGAACCACTTGAAGAATCATTAGTTAAAGTTTACGATAAACTCAGTTCGCATCGTGATGCCATTCCACCTGGCACAATGGAGCCTATTGTTAAACCTAAAAGTGTTGATGATGTTCCTGTTGTTACTTTCACGCTCTCATCAACAGATTTAACTGGCAGTGAGTTGCGCCTATTAGGTCAAGATGTGTTGCAAGAGCTATCTATTAATGATGGCGTGTCTCAAGGATTTGTTGTCGGTGGACAGTCTCGTCAGGTTAAAGTTGAAGTGTTGCCTGAACGTCTTTCTGGTTATGGTGTGACATTAGATCAGCTTGGTCGCACAATTCAGGCTGCAAACTCAGAGACTGATTTAGGTAAAATTGAGGGGTGGAATAAATCATTCAACGTTTACACAGGGTCTTTTTTACGCTCATCTCGTGATGTTGCTAACTTAATGGTTGGTGTTCATGATGGTGCACCTATTTATGTTCGCGATGTTGCATTAGTAACTGAGGGTGATGCTGATATTGCAGAAATGGTTACACACTATCCACTTATTGATGCTCAGGGTAGATCTACGCCAGAAGGTATTCCAGCCGTCACGGTTGCAATTGCTAAAAAACATGGAACGAATGGTGTGTCTGTTGCTAATAATGCACTTGCTAAATTAGAAGAGCTTAAAGGGCGGTTAATTCCTGATAATGTGAGCGTTTCTGTTTCACGTGATTATGGTAAATCTGCTAATGCTAAAGTTAACGAATTAATTTTCAAATTGTTCATTGCAACGGGTGCCGTTACCTTATTGGTATGGTTCTTTTTAGGATGGCGTCCTGCTTTGGTTGTTGCCATTGTTATTCCTGTAGTTATTTTGGTTACCGTGTTTATTGCTTGGTTGGGTGATTACACCATCGATCGAGTGTCATTGTTTGCCCTCATTTTCTCAATTGGTATTCTGGTTGATGATGCTGTTGTTGTTCTTGAAAATATTTATCGACGCTGGTTAATTGATGGTTCAACGCGTGATGAAATTTCGATTGATGCTACAGCTGAGGTAGGTAATCCGACTATTGTTGCAACCTTGGCTGTTATTGCAGCACTTATGCCAATGGCGTTTGTATCAGGCATGATGGGACCTTATATGGAGCCGATTCCCTCTTTGGGTTCTGCCGCTATGGCGTTTTCGTTATTTGCAGCTTTTGCTTTTACACCTTGGTTAGCATCACGTATTAAGCCATCTTTAGAGCAACTACAGCGTGATGCGATTAAAGAACACAAACAATCAGAAAGAATTGAGCGTTTTTTCCGTAAATTATTGGGTAGTTTAATTCTCGATAAAGCGAAAGGATGGATGTTTTTAGGTATTATTATTGTCTCTTTCTTTATTTCTGTTTTGTTGTTAGTTTCAACGGCAGTAACGGTTAAATTGTTGCCTTTTGATAACAAGTCTGATTTTTCTGTTGTTGTTAATTTTCCAGAAGGCACAGCACTTCCTGTAACAGCAAGCTTAACAGAAGAAATTGTGCAAGCATTGCGTCAAGTTCCTGAAATTACAGAAATTGAAACATACGTTGGTACTGCAGCACCATTTGATTTTAATGGTCTTGTTCGCCACTATTATTTACGTAATGAGCCTTGGCAAGCAGATGTGCAGGTGCATTTACTGGGTAAAAAAGAGCGTCATCGTCCTAGTCATGAAATTGCAGAGTCAGTTCGTCCTTTGCTTAAACCCTTAGCTGATCGTGCTGGTGCACGTATTCAAATTGTTGAAGCACCACCAGGACCTCCTGTACTACAAGCGGTTGTTGCGGAAATTTATGGACCAGATGCTGATATTCGTCGTAAAGTTGCTGAAGATTTAACGGTTATTTTTCAAAAATCAGATAATATTACTGACGTTGATAATTTACTACAATCTCCATATGACATTTGGCGATTTGAGGTTGATGTTAGTAAAGCGGTGCGTCGTGGTATTTCGATTGATGTTATTAATAAAACACTTGCAATGGCAATGGGTAACTTTCATGTCGGTGATGCGAAACAAGGGCTTGTTCGTGAAGCAGTTTATATTGTTTTACAAGTGCCACAAGCTTACCGAACTGAGTTTGCGCGTTTAGGTCAAATTCCTGTCCCATCACAAATGGGGGGTACAGTGCCTTTAGCTGAACTAGGGCATTTTATTAAAGATACGCAACAACAAGTTATTTATCATAAAGATTTGCAACCGTTAGAATATGTTATTGGGAATACAACGGGTCGTTTAGGAGCACCTATTTATGGCATGCTACAAGTGGAAGAAGAACTCAAAAAGTATGTTTCTCCCGATGGCGTAATAATAAAAGACAGTTATGCTGGTGTACCGACTGATACGACACGTTCTGGTTTTGAATGGGGTGGTGAATGGACGGTTACCTACGAAACCTTCCGTGATATGGGGTTAGCTTTCGGCGTTGCTTTAGTGTTGATTTACATGTTGGTAGTTTGGGAGTTTAAAAATTTCATGGTGCCTGTTATTGTGATGGCACCTATTCCGCTAACATTGATTGGCATTATTCCTGGACATTGGATTATTGGTGCCGAATTTACAGCAACTTCAATGATTGGTTTTATTGCATTAGCAGGAATTATTGTTCGCAACTCTTTATTGTTGGTAGATTTTGCAAGACAAGAAATTGCAAAAGGTGTGCCGATTGTTGATGCGGTTATTTATTCTTGTCAGGCACGTACACGTCCGATTTTAATCACAGGTGCTGCGTTAGTATTAGGATCGAGCGTTATTTTATTCGATCCCATTTTCCAAGGTATGGCTGTCTCTTTAATGTTTGGTGTGGTTGTTTCAACGATGCTAACATTAATTGTTATTCCTTTGGGTTGTGTGAGTGCGCGTAATGCGATGTGCGCTACGATGAATCATGGTATGCCCAATGCTCCCGTTTGTAGTACTTCTTTTGGGGTTCAATTAGAAAGCCCAGCACATGCAGGTGATATTCATGTTCATCCTGTTATTTCGGTGCCTGTTGCTCCTGTTGAAGTGTTAGATAAAGAAAAAGAAGTTAAGGTGGATGAACCACATATCAAAGTTGTTGATAGTTCTGTTGAGTCAGTTGTTTCTTCAGTCACTCAAAACAATGACAATATTGAGTCTAAACAAATAGATAAAGTTGAGGTTGTTGAAACTATAGTGGATGTTAAAGAAAGTGCTAACCTAGCTAATCTTGAAGATTTGACAACTAAAAATCCTGTTACACCTTCTGTTATATCACCACCGATGCAAGTGGAGGATAAACCTGAAGTGCAAGTAGTGCCGCCAGTTGCTAAAACAACAAGAACACCGCGAGCTCCTAAAACTTCAGCAAAGCAAATAGATACAGCGGTAGTAGTTAATAACACGCCAGAAATAAATGCGATAGAAGATGTTGAGGTGCGTAAAAGCTTATCCAAGCGTCCGCGTCGTGGTATTAAAATTAAAGGACAGGAATAATATGAAACGATACTTTTTTTCTTTTATGCTATTATCAACGTTATCTGCTATGGCGTACGCTGATAATGGGCAGATAGCTGTTTGGCCACAGGCTGAGAATTTTTATAACTCTAAAGATGTGACGGCAAATAGACGTGTTATTGAGCCAGCAGCAAATAATGGGTATTATTCTCAACAAAATATGCAACCTATGCCGATGCAGCAACCTATGCCGATGCAGCAACCTATGCCAATGAGTTATGCACAACCTCCAGCATTAGCGTATCCACCTGCGGGATTTATGCCTCAAGGTTCTTCGCAAGGATTTCCTTTGTCGATGCCTAGTTTTTCAACGCCAGCAGTAACAATGCCTTCGATACCAAATACAATGCCTAATTATGG
>CAMCGI010000022.1 GCA_945874205.1 Francisella tularensis subsp. holarctica | reverse complement strand
GTAATTATTTCAACAATAATCATGACAATAGCAAAAGCAGTTAATGATAATGCCCACAAACGTGCATTAATGTTCATGTTCGATAAAAAATGCATTACTTTCCCCTTTTTTAGATAGGTGTTATGTGTTATTTTTTTGTTGCTTTGCTTTGCATTCTATCATAAATATTAACTATTTAGAGTAGTTGTTTTGACTTCAGTTTTCTCTATTGGGACGCTTTTCTAATTTACGCTGTAACGTTCTTCGATGCATATTAAGCGCACGAGCAGTCCCAGAAATATTGCCGTTATTTTCAGATAATACTTTTTGAATGTGTTCCCACTCTAATCGTTCTACCGACAATGGTTTTGCTTCAACATCTATATCGGCATTACCTTGCGTTTGCTTTAGTGCTTTAAGAATTTCTTCGATGGTGGCAGGTTTAGCAAGGTATTGAAGTGCGCCCAATTTAATAGCTTCGACAGCAGTGGCAATACTAGCATAGCCAGTGAGCATAACAATGGGTAGTTCTGGATCAATATCATGCAGGCGTTGAACCAGTTTTAAGCCAGAATCACCTTGCATGACTAAGTCCGTTATCGCTGCGTCAAACAAGGTAGATTCTACTAAAGCAATCGCCTCTTCTGCACAGTGTGCTTGTTGACAGTTATGTCCTTTACGCACAAGTTGACGTGCGAGCGTATTGGCAAAGAGTTCGTCATCATCGGTAATTAATACATTCATGGTGTGTATTATGCCTGTTTTTTTACTGTTGGTGAGTTTAAAAAATAAAAAAACCGCCTGTAAAAGCGGTTATAGCAACTGAGGAGGTTGTTTGAGATAAATGAGAGGAAATCATTGTTGAAGTGGATAATAGCAAAATTAATAGCACGGTGGAATGCGGCAAATTGTCGCAGGTAAAGATTAAGGCTTAGGTTAGTTAACTTGCCAGTGTCTTGGATTGCGTGGCAATAGGATACAAGCTTGAGCACCGCCTTGTACAGGATTGTTAAGCGTCAGCTTACCACCTAGTTGCGCGATGCGTGTAAATGCCAGTGTGAGTCCTATACCATGTCCATCGATTTTATCACTCAATTGTGGTTTAGGAAAAGTAGCTAATAAAGCATCAGAAAACCCTTTCCCTGAATTATGGACACAGATCGTAACAGTGTGTTCATCGCTTGATAGTGTTAGTGTTGCGGCTTGTTCACTAGCATCACTAGCATTGCTTAATAGTGTCGTGATTGCTTGTGTTAGTTGTGGTAACTCAATTGTATTTAAGTTGTTATTATCGGATTCAATGACTAGGTTAACCTGAGCGCTTGGACGAAGTGCTTGCCAATGGATTAACAATTGGGATAAATAATCTGACCAAGGCAAAATACGCAATTGATGACTACGATCTAAATGATGTTGCGTTAAACTATGGCTAATTTGTTGTTTGCAGGTTTGTACTAATGTTTGAATATGTGCAAGTGCTTGTTGTGCTTCATTGATTTCATTATGGTTATAAGCATCTTGTGCCTCTGAAGCCAATAAGCTGATGGTTGCTAGTGGTGTGGACAGTTCATGAGCAATACTAGCGGCATTAAGTCCTAACGTAAGAAGATGTTGCTGTTCGTGACTTGCTACTTCAGCTGCCTGTAGCGCAATTTGTTGCATATCTAAGCGTTGATGCAAACGTGATAAAAAAAAAGCTGTAATGCTTGCCATTAATAGCAAGTTCATCCATAACCCCAATTTGGCTAACACATCGAGTGGATTAAAGGGTGATTCACGTACCATCCCACCATCTAGCATAAAAAGTAGTGAATATAGCGTATTGGGAAGTTGTAGTATGCCATTAGAAACAGGTGCAGGTACTAAAATAAGCAGTGTTGATGCGGTTAAAATAGCGGCTAATAAGCTATATTGCGTGCTAAGTGGTAAAATTCCAACAGTTAATAATAATGGCAGTAATAGTAATGCAAAGAAAGGGTTATGAACGCCACCCGAAAAAGCAAGCATACTGGCAACAATAACAACATCGGCAAGTAGTTGTAGGGTTAAGCTGATTGCATTTACTCGCCATTTACGCTGGCTCACTAGTACAAAACCATGCAATACTAGCCACTGAGTACCAATTATGAGCAGGCTTTCGTAAGCAAGTGACAAGTGTATCAGTTGCGCTGTGGCAAGTAGTAACGCAAATAATGCGATACCACCTGCACGTATATTACTTAGGCGCTGACTAAAATGCGAGAAGTTAGTCAGTATCAAAGGTATTGTTTAACCCATTGAGAAAATTGTACAGCCGACAGTGCACCAGATACTTCGCCCACTTTTTGTCCGTTTTTAAATGCCATTAATGTAGGAATAGAGCGAATGCCAAACTGTGCTGCAAGTTGCTGCTGTTCTTCCGTATTGACCTTAATAAATCGCGCCTGTATTGGCATTTGTGCCGCTACTTGTGCAAAAGTGGGTGCAAAGCTACGACAAGGACCACACCACGGTGCCCAAAAGTCAACAAATAACGGCAAGTCACTATTGCGTAATTGCTTAGTGAAGCTTTCTAAGTTAGCTTCAATTGGTTTACCAGTAAAGAGTGCTGTTTTGCATTTTCCGCAATTAGCACCACTTTCAGTAGTCATTTTATCATCGGGGATGCGATTTGTTGCAGCGCACAGAGGGCAAACAATATGAGGCATAGATTTTTCTCCTTAACTATTCGTTATCTTAATTGCCGTTTAGCGGTTAACTGTCTGGTGTGTTTCACAGAAAATAGGATGCTATAATAATCATAACACAAGATTTAAGCCTTATTTAAGACTCTACACTTGGTCGTTGTTCGTATCAATTAAAAAGGAAAAATATGTCTATTCAAGAAAGTTTAAAAGCACGTAGTAATAATGTTTGTGAGTTATCGGGTGATGCTTGCGATAATTTAATGGTTATGAGTGTCTCTGGTAGAGATGATAGTGCTGATAGTAGTGTTTATATTTGTGAAATTTTTAAACAGCAAATTGAAAATCCAGATACGATTGATGCTAATCAATGGCGTTGTCTAAACGAGGCAATTTGGTCACCAACGCCAGCAGTGCAAGTGGTTGCTTATCGGATGCTACACACGTTAGCAGACAAAGGTGAGGCGTGGGCACAGGATTTACTGGATACGGCATATTTAGAAGATGATATTAAGGTATGGGCTGAGTTGGGTATATCACAAGCAGCAGGCAGTGATGATGACGATCCTAAACCACGTGATAGTAATGGTATTGAGCTAAATGAAGGCGATAGTGTAACGCTCATCAAAGACTTGGAGGTAAAAGGAGGTGGCTTTACTGCGAAACGCGGTACGTTAGTTAAAGCGATTCATCTAACCAATAATCCTAAGCATATTGAAGGGAAGGTTAACGGCACAACGATTGTGTTGGTTACCGCTTATCTCAAAAAAGCATAATGTTAACTGATAATGCTTTTCGTATTGTCGATATTTGTCAGCGCGTTTTGGGTTGGCAGATATCGGTATCAGTTGAGCAAGTCAATGCTGTATTTTATATTAAGGTGACAGGTGCTAAGGGGCAAGATCCTTTAACGCGTAGTCAACAAGAAATGGACATTATTATGTCGTTACAGCATTTGCTTAATGGTGCAGCAATTAAATTAATAATAGGTTAAGTGTAATGGAAACAAAGCAAATTCGAGTATGGGATTTACCAACTCGACTCTTTCATTGGTCATTATTGGTCGCTTTTGTAGCCGCTTGGTTAACAGGTGATGTACTAGAAATTTATAAGCCGCATGAGCTTATTGGTTTTTTTATTATCGGATTATTAAGTTTTCGTGTGGTGTGGGGGTTTGCGGGTTCGACAACAGCGCGTTTTAGCCAGTTTGTTCGTGGCAAGACCGCTGTTACTGACTATCTTAACGGTCGCTGGCAGGGCGTAGGGCACAATCCTTTAGGTGGATGGTCAGTATTGCTGATGCTAACGTTGTTGTTTGTTATGGTTATTACAGGGTTGTTTGCTAATAACGATGCCGATTTTAGTGCGCCTTTAACTTTTTTGATATCAGAGGCAACGAGTTCTTTATTAACTTCGATACATCATTTAGTATTTAAGCTATTGTTGGTTGTTGTTGCTATTCATGTTGGATCAATTTATTTTTATAAAATTGTAAAAGCAAAAGACTTAGTGACACCAATGATTACAGGTCGAAAAGAAGTTGAGTCCGAAACAGAGGCAGCTACTCAAGGCGGTAGTATCATCGCGGTGATAGTGGCGGTGATAATTGCTATGTTAGCTGTATGGGGAGCAAGTGGTGCATGGCATCAACCGCCAGTAAAGCCAGCGGTGAGTGCACCAGAGTGGTAAGTTAATTATTCTTTACGGTACTTGTCATGACAGGCTTTACAGCTTGCACCGAGTACTTTAAACTGATCTGCGATGGCAAAAATGTCATCGCCAGCTGCAACTTTTGCCATATCATTTGCAGCTTGAATAAACTTAACGGCAACAGTTTTAACCCCTTCTTTATCCGTAAAAATTTCTGCTTTAGCACGTGTTTTTTGACCATCTACGTCTTTTTCTGAACCTGGAATATAGAGTGCACTCATGCCAGAATTAGCAATAGCCGCAATGACATTGGCAGCAGCTTGCATTTTCTTGCTATCAAATTCTTCAGAGTTATCGATTGCCATTGCCTTAATTTTGCTCATATTCCAGCCCATGAAATCGTATCCAGATTTACGGTGCTCGATTGCATCGGCAGGCTTCAATTCAGCGAATGCAGCAGTGGTTGTTATTGTTAACATTGTTGCCAATAATAGGCGACGAGAAAAGTTCATAATGTACCTCTTTAAAATAAAATATAATCTGCTTAGTGTACAGTAAAGCTTAGAAAGTAACTGCATCAAAAGATAGAGCATTTGTCCTATTTTATAAATTAAACTCTTTAAAAAAGTTGTCTAGCTTGACGATGTCAATATCTTCTTCATTTTCATGGTGTTTTTGAGGTGTTTTTTTGATTATTTCTGGCTCAATAGGTGAGGAAGCAGTATTTGTTTGATTTGCAATATAGGCTGCAATATATTTTTGTTTTTTATTTAGTTCATCAGGAAGATAGCCTCCTAAAGAGTCAATAATACCATCAAGCGTGTTTCTGGTTTTTGCATCAACATTGACAAATCGTAACGCAATTATCGTCTTAAAGTTGCGATCATCGCGCTTAACAACTTCAGCGTCAAATTGAAAATAAATCTGATTAATTTCAAAAGAAAAATTAACATTTTTGCTTTGTATTAAATGATCTGCTATCTCAGCCATAACAATAAAGGCAACTCCCCCAGCTGAAATATTAACTTGGCGTTGATACATTCTTGCTTTTTGTCCAACTCGACAAGGAATAGTGATTAAAATTCGGTGATAAATAGGTCTATTACTGGACATGGCGATATCTATTGTTAATTAATTTGGAAGATATAATACTCTATTCATTGTTATTATTTGAGAGTATTAGCTGTTTTGCTGCTGTTTGTAGGCTAATCTGAGATAAATCATTCAAGGTAATCTGCTGTATGACGCTATGCGTTTCTTTTTGTTGCATGAATGCTCTGTGATAAAGAGGGTCATAGTGTGTTATTAGCAAGCTGCGAGTAACCTCATCGAATGCAGAGGAATCGATTTGTTGATACCATAAATTGAGTTGTTCGTGCCCTAGTACAGGTAAGAGATAGGAGAGTTGTTGTTTGAGTCGTTCTGGATAAGCGACATATTCAGCATAATCCTGTAACAAGTATTCAACGCGACTTTCAATAGGTGTTTGCACTTCGCAGATAGGGGCGCTGCGTATGCGTGTCATAAGACTATCGGGCAAAGCGATTTTACCAATTTTTTTGCTTTCTGCTTCCACAAAAACAGTATATTCAGGATTAAATTGGCGTAATGTGTTAGCCAGTTGGCTATCGAACCATTTTTGAGAGGGTTGCGCTATGTTAGCAAATCGTCCCAATACCGAACCACGATGTTGTGCAAGTGTTTCTAAGTCGAGCACTTGTGCTCCTTGATGCATTAATTCAGCCAATAGCGCGCTTTTTCCGCTGCCTGTTGTGCCACCAATCACCTGAAAACGATAGTTTTTAGGTAATATCTCTAATGAGTCAACGACAAGTTTGCGATAGGCTTTATGTCCCCCTTCGAGTTGCTGTGCTTGCCAGCCAATAGCTCGTAAAATCGTAACCATGCTACCCGAGCGGTTGCCGCCACGCCAACAATAAACTAATGGATTCCAGCTTCTTGGCTTATTCATAAGCAAAGACTCAATATGGGTAGCAATATTACGTGCGGCAATGGCAGCACCGCGCTTTTTTGCTTCAAAAGCTGATGTTTGTTTATAAAGTGTACCAACGATAATGCGCTCTTCATTATTGAGAGTGGGTGTATTCATTGCATTAGGAATATGATCTAACCCATATTCATCGGGTGTTCTTGCATCTAAAATATCCTCGAAAGTATCGAGCTGTGCTAAATTAGTCAATTTGAACAACATGAAGAAAGTACCTACTATGGAAATAGAAAAACGTTTAACGGAATTATCGCATGGTGGTGGTTGTGGCTGCAAAATTTCTCCTGCTTTATTGTCTGATATGTTAGCTGGTTTGCGTGAACAGGCTGTTTTACCAGCCGCGCTGATGGTTGGGACAGAAACGAGTGATGATGCGGCTGTTTATCAACTTAATGAACATCAGGCGTTAATTGCGACTACTGACTTTTTTATGCCTATTGTTGATGATCCTTATACTTTTGGGCGTATTGCAGCAGCTAATGCGCTTAGTGATATTTACGCCATGGGTGGGCAGCCGATTATGGCATTGGCACTGGTTGCTATGCCGATTGCGGTATTACCTATTGAAACCATGCGTGCGATTATTGCGGGGGGTGAAAGTATCTGTCGCGAAGCAGGTATTCCTGTTGCAGGTGGACATAGTATTGATTCGGTCGAACCCATTTATGGCTTAGTCGCTATGGGATTGGCTCACCCGAACCATATTAAACGCAATGATGGTGCAAAAAACGGTGATGTGCTGATTTTAGGCAAACCATTAGGCATTGGTGTGTTTGCTGATGCGCTTAAAAAGCTTAAATTGCCAGAAGCGGGCTATGCACAAATGATTGACAGTACGACACAATTAAATAAAGTTGGTACAACCTTGGGCTATATGCAAGGTGTTCATGCCATGACTGATGTGACAGGATTTGGTTTATTAGGACATTTGCTCGAAGTGTGTCGTGGTTCTCATCTTGCAGCACAGCTAACTATGCATCAAATTCCTGTATGGTCAGAGGCGTTGCCATTGGTGCAAGCGGGTTTTGGTCCAGGTGCTATCGCTCGTAATTGGGCAAGTTATGGTGAGCAAGTTCAATTGGCAGACAACATTGAGGATTGGCAACGCAAATTATTGTGTGACGCGCAAACCAGTGGTGGTTTATTAGTGTCTTGTGCGCCTTCTGCAGCGATGTCGGTGCTTGAAGCCTTTCATAGTGCTGGATTTAGTCAGGCTTGTGCTATCGGTCATATAATAGACGGACAAGGTATTCGTGTAGCGTGATAGGTGGGTAACTATGGATAGACGACTTTTCTTAAAAACAATGGCAGCAACCTTAGCCAGTCCTGCTTTTCTGCCAACAAACGTTGATGCTAACGCAGGCATGGAAACTGGACGTCAGCTTAATTTAGCGCGTCCACAATCAGGAGAAAAGCTATCGATTATTTATAAGCGTAACGGTCGAGTAGATCTCGCTGCTTATCGTCGTGTCTGTGCGCTTATGCGAGACGTTAAGGCCGATAAAATGCTGAGTATTGACGAGCGATTGCTTGATATTTTAGACGGTATCCGTGGTGCTTTGGTGCAAGTAGGCATTAATAATCCGACATTTATGGTGCATAGTGCATTTCGAACTTGGCAGACTAATCGAGAAGTAGGAGGGGCATTACAAAGTTATCATATGAGAGGGCAAGCTATTGATTTTCATGTTCCTAATGTGCCTACCGATATTTTATTCAAATGGATGAAGCAGGTTAAATTTCATGAAGGGGTGGGCATGGGCTATTATGCAGGCACACCTAATTGGATGCATTTAGATTCAAGACGGACAGGACATATGACTATTTGGGAAGGATAACTAGGTTAAATTGAGCTAACAAAAAGCCCCGCTAGATTTACACCTGCGGGGCTTTTTTGCCTAAGCTGCTAGAACGAATTAATGATGACGTTCTGTACGGTCATGACGTGCTGGACGCGGTGCGCCATCACGTGAAGGACGTTCATCACGATCTTGGAAGCGATTACGTTCTTCGCTGCCACGGTGATGTGTGCCAGCACCCGCTGATGCAGCACCATCACGGCTGAAACGAGGACGACTATCATCCGATGGACGACGTTCGCCACCACGGTTTTCACCAAAACGGCTATCTGTTCTGCTGTCAAAACGTTCGCCACCTGCTGGTGCTGGACGATTGAACGCAGGACGGTCACCACGCGGTGCGAAATCGCCACGAGGCGCTCCACCATCACGGTTAAATGCAGGACGGTCACCACGCGGTGCGAAATCGCCACGAGGCGCTCCGCCATCACGGTTAAATGCAGGACGATCACCACGAGGCGCGAAATCACCACGAGGTGCTCCGCCATCACGGTTGAATGCAGGACGGTCACCACGAGGTGCGAAATCACCACGAGGCGCGCCGCCATCACGGTTGAATGCAGGACGGTCACCACGCGGCGCGTAACCACCACGGTCGTTGCCGCCATCACGACCACCGCCACCAAAGCTGCGCTCACCACCACGGCTATTGCCACCACCGTAACCGCCGCCATCACGACGACCACCACCAAAACCACCGCGACCACCGTCACGACCACCACCAAAACCACGGCTTTCTTGTGGTTTGAAGCGTGCTTCTAAGCCTTCTAGTGCTGTAATATCAATCTTTTTGTTCATCAGTTTTTCGATGCGACCTAAAGACTGAACATCCATACGGCTAATGAAAGAAATGGCTGCGCCATTGCGACCAGCACGACCTGTACGACCAATGCGGTGAACATAATCTTCAGCAAATTTAGGCATATCAAAGTTGAATACATGTGTAATACCTGGTACGTCAATACCACGCGAAGCCACATCAGTAGCAACTAAAATTTGTGTATCACCTTTGCGCATACGCTCAATCATTTTAGTACGTTGACGTTGAACCATATCACCATGCAATGGATCAGCAGAGAAACCAGCATCACGTAAGCCCATTGCTAATTCTTCAGCATCACGCTTCGTTGCAGTAAACACAACAGCTTGACCTAGTTCTGGTTGATTTAACCAATGCTGTAACATAGTACGCTTATGTTCCATGCCATCAGCATAATGTGCTTGTTGAATAATTGTTTCGTGGCTTGGCTTAGTCGCAGCGACTTGTAACCATTCTGGCTCATTCAATAATTTAGAAGCAAATGAGCGTACGCTGTCATCAAATGTTGCTGAGAAGCAAATTGTTTGGTGGTTTTTAGGAAGCTGTGCGCCAATGGCTTGCACATCTTCTGAGAATCCCATATCTAACATGCGATCTGCTTCATCTAAGATAAAGATTTCAACACGACTTAAATCAACTTTGCCACGGCTAATATGATCTAATAAACGACCTGGTGTCGCAACTAAAATTTCATGTGCCATACCAATATTGCGCAACTGATCACGGAAAGGTTCACCACCTGTAACACATACTGTTTTCATACGTGGCAATTTGCCAGCCATCATCATGGCTGCTTTTGAAACCTGTTGAGCCAATTCACGTGTTGGTGTTAACACAACAATACGCGCACCACGAGACTCTTTGTTATCGCTAGGCGTTAACAGGCGTTGCAATGCTGGCAATACAAAGGCAGCAGTTTTACCCGTTCCTGTTGGTGCACAAGCAATCAAGTCTTTACCTTGCAAAAGCAAAGGAATACCTTGAATTTGAATCGGTGTTGGTGTGGTGATGTCGTTACGTGTTAAATTATCAACAATACGCTCATCAATTCCCAGACTAGAGAAAGCATTAATTGGTTTTTTGATTGTTTCTGTGACGGTTTCGTTTGTGTGCGCAACGTGAGGTGTTACTAATTCTTCAGTGTTAAAATCTAATAAGCTATCAGACATAATAATTTTTCCCATTATGAGTCATGTTTGCAAATCGCAAAACATGAGGCGATAAAAGAGAACAACAAGCCAAAATAAGTGCATGCAAAATGAAGCAATTTGTCTCAAAGACAGGGTGCTTGTGGCATCAGCAATCGTATGGGCGGGCGTTCCCGTCAGCTCCCGCGCGATTGGCTGGCCTATTGTTCTGTTATCGGTCGCGAAAAGCGCAGTCACAGAGGGGGGCGAGATAATCGAGTTTATTGCCGTAACACAATATTAAAAATACACGGCGATGCGAGAGAATTGTTATTATGCCTACTTTATGGGCAAATAGCAAGATGTTGATAAGATTTATTTATAATAGCACTATTTAATCTTTTTCTGGTTTATATCCACAATAGGCGCTTTTTCCAGCTGCTTTGGCTTGATACATAGCAATTTCTGCTTGATTGACTAGGTTAGCACTATTTTTTGCTTCAAATGGAAAGCGACTATAGCCGATACTGACACTAATCTGCAAATTTAACGAGCCGATAATAAAAACATGATTCGCGAGTTGGAAAGATAAAGCACTCACAATAGATAATAAGCGTTTAGGGTCAGTTTCCGTGAGCACAGTAACAAATTTATCGCCTTCCAATCGTGAGATAAAAGAATTTTTGGGCACATAACCTTGTAACTGTTGAGCAAATTGTTTTAATAGTTGATCACCTATTTGACGTCCATATATATTGTTAATAGACTTGAAGTTGTCTAAATCTGATAATAACAAACTGAGTTCTTTTTTTTGGTTAATTGTCTGATTGAGATAAGAGTCTAATGCATAGCGACTAGCAATATGAGTGAGATCATCATAATTAACTAAATGCAATATTTTTTGATTTAATTTTTTTTGTTCATCATGTGCCGCTTCAAGTTGCATAATTTTTTGTGAAACAGCATCAGTCATTTGATTAAACGCAAGAACAAGCTGGTCATACTCACGATGCTCGCTTGTATTTAAGCGTTGCTCGTAATCACCATTAGCAATGGCTTGTGCTTGTTGCGTGAGGCGAATAAATTTTTTGCCAAACCAGTAGTTTAAACTTAGCAACAGCAAGGCTGAAAAAAGTAACTCCAATAAAGCAATCCCAATACTTCGCATTAAAGCATCTTTTCTAGCCTGAATATAAAACTGTGTAGATAAGCCTATTGCTAATGTACCCAATGATATGCTTTCTAATGATAAGGGAATTCGTGTGTCAAAACGGGCATCTACTAATGCTTTATCGCTAAAGGGATCATTTTCAATAGGGGGGAGTGGTTTATCGTTGCTCCACCCTACTTGAATAAGATGTTTGTTTTGCCGATCCAATATAACAAGGTATTCGATGCCTTTAAGTTGTTGTGTTTCGGTCATGATCGCTTTTGCTGTTGCATAGTCCATCTGCACCAAGGGTGCAGAGAGCGCACTTTGCAATAATGCAGATGATTCGTTTAATCGTACTTGGGTTTGTGTAGATAAGCTATTATGAAGCTGGTTTAAGTTACTAAAAATTAATAGGCTAAGCATTATTCCTTCAATGGCTAGGCTAGCAAGTACCCACTTAAAGCCAGATAAAGATGATAACTTAGCATTTAGCACGCGCTATTTACTCGATTCAGTGCTTGTTGTCGTTAAGTATTTAAAGGCAGCATCAGCAAGCGGACGAACACTTGTTAATTCATCTTTAGTGACAGGACGAAACGCTGCTAGTTTATTATCCGCTAAATGTGCTACGCCCTCTGGACTGGTACTAAAAGCATTGATAGCCCCTTGCCAAGTTGCTGCATCAATTCCTTTACCTGCTTTAGCAAGGTAAATGCGACTTGGTTTTGGCTCACTACGCCAAGACACAGCAACTTGTTTTTTGATCTCATCGTTTAGTTTAGTGTAATTAGGCCATGACATGATTGCTACATCAGTCTTTTCTTGTATTACTGCTAAAGCCGCACTGTCCGATGCACTTGCATAGCTTATTTGTAATCCTGTTTCTACAGTTAATCCTCTCTCTTTTAGTTCATTTAGCCCTGTAAGAGTAACAAAAGAAACAGGATCAAGTCCTGTTACAAGCAGTGGATGTTTATTAGGTAAAACATCTGTTTTTGACACTAACACGGTTTCTAGTCCTTGAGTATAGGTTAGCAGTGGTATGTAACCTACATGTTCTTGTGCTAGTAATGCTAAGTGTGGTGAGGTAATCAGTAAGTCATACTGTCCTTCTAGACTACGGCGCGTAAACTCACTAAAGTTAGGTGCTGTTACAATTTGTACAGGCTGTCCAAAGCGCGCTTCTAAAAAACGGCTCAAGCTAGCATGAGACTCTAAAATAATACGTGCTGAAGAGTGTGGTGCAATACCAATCAAAATAGTTTCTTGTGCGTTAGCGGGTGTATAAGAAAATAACAATGTTACTATCAACAATACGAAGCTATAAATTTGTTTTTTAATCATAGTAATGGTGCTTTCTTTTAAAATTATACTGGCACTAAGCCTAATCGGTATTAAATTTTATGTCAATAAGTGGGCGTTGTTACTGCCATAATTGCCGTTGTTTTTGCAACAATACGTCATTACTTTCGATATGATTAGGATCTTTGGGGATACAATCAATCGGACAAGCTTCCACACACTGGGGTTTATCATAAAAGCCAACACACTCGGTACATCGTATTGGGTCGATAACATATATTTTTTTACCTACTGAAATTGCCTGATTAGGACACTCTGGCAGACACATATCGCAGTTGATACACGCTTTGGTAATGATTAATGCCATTATAATTGTCTGACAAGTAGCCCAAATTTCAGGATGTTATCATCACGCAAATTGGGAATTAAGCTGCGCGGAATTTGCACAATATGTCCACTTCCCGATGCTACTTGTGTATCTTTGCCATTTTTGTCGAGCAGTGCTTCTAAAATGAAGGGGTATCGTGCTTGAGGGGTATGCAAAGTGAGTAAGTCACCAATATGAAAATGATTTTTAACATCGATTGTAATTGTTTTGTCGGAACTGTCTAAAATTTCACCACAGAATTGCTCGTGCAATGCAAGGCTAGAGCCTGTTTCGTAGGTTTGCGTATCTTCGGGTGCTCGGTGACGACGTAAAAACCCCTCGGTATACCCGCGATTGGCTAAGCCATCTAAATCTTTGAGCCATTGATCATCGAAGGGCTTGCCTGATTCGGCAGCATCAATCGCTGCGCGATAAGTTGCAGCAGTACGCGCAACGTAATAGTGTGATTTTGTTCGTCCTTCAATTTTAAGCGAATGCACACCAATATCCACTAAGGGCTTCACTTGCTCGATGGCGCGTAAGTCTTTCGAGTTCATGATATAAGTGCCGTGTTCGTCTTCAAAGGCAGGCATGAGTTCACCAGGGCGATTTTGTTCTTCGAGTAGGTACATCTGATCACCCGCACTGCGCTGTAGTTTGATCTCTTTCGGATCAATCATAACGATATCACCACCTGCCGTTTCCGTTGCTTCGTGGGTGTCATACTTCCAGCGACAAGCATTCGTACAAGCGCCTTGGTTTGGATCTCGCTTATTCATATAGCCAGAGAGCAAACAGCGTCCTGAATAGGCAATACATAGTGCACCATGAACAAAGACTTCGAGTTCTATATCGGGTACTGTTTGACGAATTTCAGTAATTTCCTCGACTGATAATTCTCGTGATAAAATAGCGCGTGTGAGTCCCTGTTTTTGCCAGAATTTGACGCTTGCCCAGTTAACTGCATTGGCTTGTACCGATAAGTGAATATCTATGTTAGGGAAGTGTTCACGCACCAACATAATTAAGCCAGGGTCAGACATGATTAGCGCGTCAGGATTAAGGTCAATCACCTCACGCATATCCGCAATAAATGTCTTTAATTTGGAGTTATGTGGCATAATGTTAACGACTACGTATAGTTTTTTCCCTAGTTCGTGCGCTTCACGAATGCCAGTCGCTAATGCCTCTAAATCGAAGCTATTGTTACGAACACGTAATGAGTAACGAGGTTGCCCTGCATAGACGGCATCGGCACCATATGCATATGCATAACGCAAATTTTTGAGAGATCCTGCAGGAGAGAGAAGTTCGGTTTTTTTCATCGGTTTTTTCTTTATGTTTTCGACAGATTAGCCTAAGAAAAAGATATTAGCGGTAATCCTTCTTATCTGCAAGCACCTTCCTATTAATAATGAACTTGTTTGTACTTAAATAAGTGGGCATAATGTTTAAACAATGTAATCTAAACTATAACATTAGCGATTATGAAATGCTTAAAAAATAAGGACTTCTTCATGAATATGCCTCGACTGACACGATCAATTTTTATTGATTTATTAATTTATATGATAAGTTTTGGCTTATTTGCAGGGATCAGTTATCCATTCTTTATGCCCTTGTTTGGTGTCAATAGCGACAGTGTTTTATCACCTTTGTTTTTAGCAAGCTCTATTTTTGCTGGTGTATCAATGGGACTAATCAACTTTCTATGGGTGCATGTTACACTGCGTCCTCATTTGCGAGTATTGGCAGATAGAATGCATAGCATTGAATTGATTTTGAATAAAAATAGATACCAAGAAGATTGGAATACTGCCTGCGGTAATCAAAGTTGTTTTATTGAAGTAGTATCGAATGATGAAATTGGTGAGTCAGCTCAAGCATTTAATGCCCTTGTTAAAGCATTGGTTCATGCGCATGATGTAGAATTTGCGTTAAAAGAATTAGGACAAACTTTATCTAGTTCCTTAGCTTTATCAGAAATGGGTGAGTCGGCGTTGCGTTTAATGATTACAAGAACAGCTTCGAGTGCAGGGTGTTTATTTGTAGAAGATAAAGGGCGCTTATTAACCATTGCTAATTTAGGAATTAACGATCCTGATAAATTATCTAAAGATCCATTTGTTCTTTATTGTATGGATTTAGGTCGAAAAGATAAGGTATCTCTTCCCGATGATGTTGAGGTCAATGCAGTATTAACACGCTTTAGACCCAAGGAAATTTTAATTGTTCCTATTCTATATAAAAATGAAAATCAAGGCGTGTTGGTACTTGCTAGTGCTACGGGATATAAACAAGAAGATCATGATTTAGTTGATATGTTTACTCAAGGGTTAGGGTTGGCAATGTCTAATGCTTTAACACATGGTCGGTTACAAGATTTAGCTGCAATGGATCCCTTGACAGGTATTTATAACCGTCGTTTTGGTATGGGACGGTTGCGTGATGAATTCCAAAAAGCATCTCGTGGTCAGTTGCCTTTGGCTGTTGTGATGCTTGATCTAGATCATTTCAAACAAATTAACGATACCTACGGTCATTTAATGGGTGATCGTGTGCTTGTTGAGGCAACACAAGTGTTACGTGGTGCATTGCGTGAAGAGGATATTCTGATTCGTTATGGTGGCGAAGAGTTTTTGATCGTTTTACCCAGTGCTGACTTAAATATTGGTGCGTCAACAGCGGATCGAATTCGTCGCTTAATTGAAGACATGACGATTACTGATGATAATTATAAGCTGAAACTTACTGCGAGTATGGGAGTGAGTGCTATTCCTCGTGCTTTTACTGAAAATGAGTTGCAGCTCATTAAAGCAGCAGATGATGCTTTGTATCAGGCAAAAGCCGCTGGACGTAATAGAGTGTTTAGCACACGTTAAGGTGCTAAATCTTTATCTGTGATTGCGTTTTTCTCATTAAATCGGTTTTTTCTAAAACGAGAAAGTCGTTCTGGAAAGTAACGTATTAAATACGCAATGCTACCATACTTAATAAGCTTTCCTGTTACTAATGCAGCCCACATTCCCCACCAAGACTGATCAGTCATGGCTAAAAAAAACAGAGCAGGACTTTGAGGTAAGGGCGTTGCTGCAATTAGTGCTAATGCCCACACTCCCCAAGCGGAAAGCCACTGTAGCATTAATTGCCACAATTGAGTATTGAACCATTGTGGATGGTTTTGCATAATATAAATCCATCCTAGATTATGAAATATAAGCAATACAAATACACCGCCTAGTGCGCTGCCCATGCTTGTAAATAGGGCAATACTAATCCATTGTTTTGGCGAAATTAATACCGCTGCCATGAGTACAGGAACAAAAGGAATCGCGCTAACGGCACAACCACACGCAACTAGTCCAGTAAAAGCAGGGTAATATTTACCATAAGCATGACGTTGCAGCAGAGACTGTAAGTAAGTGTGTATTTTGAAAATCATGTTTTTATTCTAACAGCTCTATGTTAGCGATGTTACTTTTTGTTATTTGCTTCGTGTTATGATTAAACAGGAATTGTAGTAACACTAAAAAGAGGATGAATATGAAATTAAGTACGATCTTAGGCTTAACCTTGTTTGCTTTAACACAGACGGCAACAGCCATAGAGATGAATGTGGATACGGCTAAAAAAGTAGCTGAGTTAGCTGGTGTTAAGGTGCCTGATGCACTCGGTGGTAATACATCAACTTCGATGACTGGTGTTGCTGCTAGTGCATTAGGTGGTGGTGATACATTAGGTGCTATGGGTACGTTGACAGGTAACACCACTTCGGGAGCAGCAGCTGGTGTATTAATGGGAACGATATCACCAACCGATGCTGCAGCGATTGCTTTGGGTGTTAAAAAAGAGCCAACAACTGAAGAGAAGGCGATAGATGCATTAAAGGGTATGATGAAGTAACTTATTTCCTTGCCAGCGTTGAATAAGGGGATGGATGTATTCAGGATGTTGTTGATAAATGTATTGTGCTAGTGCTTGCGCAGGTTGATGCAGGCTTGTATCACGCAATAGATCTGCAATACGCCATTCACTTAAGCCCGTTTGACGTGTACCGAGTATTTCACCTTGGCCGCGCAGCTGTAAGTCTTGTTCTGCCAAGGCAAGCCGTTTTGGCTGTTGCGAATCGCCTCAAGGCGTGCGTGCCCTGTTTCCGATACAGGGTGTTTGTATAGTAACACGCAGCTACTTTTTCCTGATCCTCGCCCCACGCGTCCGCGTAGTTGGTGTAATTGCGCAAGTCCGTAGCGTTCGCTATTGTCAATGACCATCAGCGTCG
>CAMCGI010000021.1 GCA_945874205.1 Francisella tularensis subsp. holarctica | reverse complement strand
TTAAGCGTTCATCGCCAAACTCACCAACACCATACTGATTGATTTTATTGAACTTTGTTGCTGTCATCTTATTTTTCCTAAAAATGTAACTTACACATCTCTATTTTACTGATTTTTATCATAAAAATAAATGTGTGCATACGGTAGCCCTCCACAGGCAGACACGGTAGAACTTACCGCGTAATTAGCGTGGTTAATCGCCGCATTCAAGTCTCGGTCGTGGTGTGTGTGACACTTAGGACATTCCCATTTTCTTGTCGAGAGTGGCAATATGTCCAGCTTTTTGCCACACGCTGAACAGGTTTTACTGCTTGGATAAAATCTGTCAGCAATCACAACCAATCCGCCACGTAGCTCACTTTTGTACTCAAGTTGCCGTCTAAACTCAAAAAATCCCATGTCGTTAATGGCACGAGATAGTTTTCGGTTTTTTACCATGCCTTTGACATTAAGGTCTTCGATGCCAATGGTATGAAAGCGTCTGGTTAGACTGTTGGTGAGTTGATGTAGGGCGTTACTACGAATATTGGCAATTTTAGCACGGGATATTCATCATTACAATATTTAAAACATCTTCCTATTCATGAGCTTAAAATTGATAAGAGTTTTGTCGATGGACTGCCGAATGATGCAGGTGATGTGGCGTTGGTGAAAACGATCGTTGGTATTGCCAACAACTTGAACTTATCGATTGTTGTTGAAGGCGTTGAAACACAACAACAAGCCGCCTTTCTCAATACACTAGGAAGCTTTGTTATGCAAGGCTATTACTATGCGCGTCCGCAACCTGCACAAGAAATCATCACACAAATATTAACCGAGTCTTCGCTATAATCAGATTGATTTAACCGCAGCTCCAGAATCACTTTTAATATGACTACCTATCATTTTTCATTTATCACAACATAAGTAATAATAAAACCTTAAATAAACTTAACTTTATTGCCTACATTAGATAAAAAAGAGGATACAATGTCATGCTAGTGACATACAATTTCTCCACACTCATCAGGACACGTAACAAAAATAAAATGCAATAAAAATGCAATACATAGGCTACGATTTTTTCAATTGTATCCGAGATATACAGAACAACACAAAAACCTTATCGTTAAATGGAAATAATACATGTCACAAGAATATCTCCTTTCCACTGACACAGTTATCGTGTCCACTTCGGACTTACAGGGCAATATTCTTACTTATAACAAGGCGTTTATCGATGCCAGCGGTTATAGCGAAAACGAAATTAAAGGCAAATCTCATTCGATTCTACGCCACAGCGATATGCCTAAAGAAGCATTTCAAGATTTATGGCAAACGATTGGTGCAGGTCATCCTTGGTTTGGCATTGTTAAAAATAAACGCAAAAATGGCGATTTCTACTGGGTAACTGCCAATGTCAGCCCTATTTTTGATTCAGGTCGCATCACGGGCTATGTCTCGGTACGTTATCCCACCAGCCAAGAACAAAAAAGCAGCGCAGAGCAACTTTATGAACAACTTCGTCGGGGCAATGCCACAATGCCGTGGACAAAACAAGCTGGGTTAGACTTGCTTGCTGTCGCTGGCATTGCGATTGGTTTAGCAGGCATCGCACTCCCTTACTGGCTGACGAACACAACAGGGTTAGTTGTTGGCAGTATTAGCTGTTTAATAGGATTTGGCTTAACCCTATGGCGCACCTATCATTTTACTAAACCATCTGCACACCAAACAGAAGCGATCCATTGCTTAGCTAATGGTCACTTCCAACGTCGTTACCAAGGCAATGATGCTTGGACAAATGCATTAAACTTATTACGTACACGCATCGGGCAAGCTGCCAGTGATAATCAGGATGCTGCAAGAGAAAGTGCGATGCTCACTACAGCCATGAATGCAACCAACACCAACCTTATGGTCATGGATAGTCATTTTAAGATCATTAGCATTAACAAATCGCTCGTTACCATGCTCACACGTAATGAGGCTGCACTTAAAGCAACCTTGCCAAACTTCAATGTTGCGCAACTAGTTGGCAAGAGTTGCACTATTTTCCATAAAGATACTGATGCTAACCTGATAAATCACACTTCAACGCAAGACATGAGTTTTCCTGGATTACACCTGCGCCTTACTTTGGTGCCCATAATTAATCAAGGAAAGCAACTTGGTTATGTCGCTGAGTGGTTAGACAGAACTCAAGAAGTACTGATTGAGCGTCGCATCAACGATGCACTCAATAAACTTTCAGTCGGAGAACTTGATGCTCGCATCAATACAGCAGGACTCACAGGCTTTACTGCTGAGCTATCCAACAACATCAACACGGCAATCAACACATTAAGTGAGGCTGTTCATGATGTGGTCACGTCTGCACAAGCCTTATCGCACGGCAATCTAACGATATCCGTAAAAGGCAATTATCAAGGTGATTTGGCTAAAATTAAAATCGCAATGAATGAGGCGATTTTATCACTCAATCGCTCTTTTGGCTCAGTGCGCAATCAGGCTAGCGAAGTGGCACAATCAGCAGCACAAGTATCAGAGGCAAATATTAGTTTATCGCAACGGATTCAAGAACAAGCAGCTGCATTAGAACAAACGGCCGCAGCAATGGAAGAATTAACCGTTCAAGTTCAACAGTCAGCACAATCAGCATCGGGTGCAAGCAATCTGGCAGAAATATCATCTAAAGAGGTTCGTGCTGGCTCAGTTATTATGGATCAAGCAATTACTGCTATGACCGAAATTCAAGCAGTCAGCAGTAAAATTACGGGCATTGTTTCTTTGATCGACAGCATTGCTTTCCAAACCAACCTGTTAGCACTGAACGCTGCAGTCGAAGCTGCGCGTGCAGGTGTTCATGGTCGTGGTTTTGCGGTTGTTGCCAGTGAAGTACGCGCGTTAGCAGGAAAATCAGCAGAAGCGGCCAAAGACATTAAGGAACTAATTATGCTGACTGCCGAAAAAATCCACCAAGGAACAGATCGTGTTGAATCAACAGGTGAAATGTTGCATGGAATTTTAGGCAATTTCGACCAGATGGTTGGCTTAGTCAGTAAAATTAGTGACAACACCAATAAACAATCGCAAGGCTTAAAACAAACAAACCAAGCTGTCGCACAAATTGATAAAGCAGTACAACAAGGCGCGACGCTTGTGCAAGAAAATGCCTCGTTAGCACAATACTTAGGTGGTGTTGCTAGCAATCTAGAGCACCTCGTGTCAGCCTTTGAGCTCGATGAAATACAAAGCCAAGTAGTAGCAGAAGATACGAATAATAAATCGAAAGCATTAGTTGTCGATGACAATCTACCAAGTCAAAAGCTGGCGATATCACTACTCAAAAACAATGGCTATGCCGTCGATGCGGTGAGCAGTGGCAACCAAGCGATTGCACGCAGTCGCAATACTGCTTATCAAGTTATTTTAATGGATTTGAATATGCAAGATGGTAATGGTTTTTCCGCAACCAAAACCTTACGTGAACAAGGCTGTAAAGCACGTATTATCGCCCTTACCGCAGATAAGTCACTGAAGCAAAAAGCACTCAACCTCGGTGCTAATGACTTTATGGTCAAACCACTGCGTCCCGAGATGCTAAAGCAAGCATTGCAAGGCAAGGCAACAGCAAACACAACACAAAAAACGCTCGCCTTGCCTAGCCCTAGCAATACTACCAAGACTAGTCGTGAATGGGCTGAATTTTAATTTCTTACCTTAGCAAACAAATCGTAGGTATCCGAACCTGTAATATCGACTTCAACAAATTCGCCAATCGGTAGATGTGCGCCATTTTTAATAATCACTGTGCCATCAATTTCAGGTGCATCGGCAGCAGAACGAGCAATCGCACCTTGCTCACCAATCGTATCGACCAGCACTGTCATGCGTGAGCCGACTTTGGCTTTCATTTTTTCTTCCGAAATATCCATTTGCAATGCCATCAGTTCTTCCCAACGATCTTGTTTAACATCATCGGGAACAGGCGCTGCTAAGTCATTGGCAACTGCACCTTCCACAGGAGAATAAGGGAAACAACCCACACGGTCGAGTTCTGCTTCATCTAAAAAGTCCATCAGCATTTCAAAATCTTCATCTGTTTCACCTGGAAAACCAACAATAAAGGTACTGCGAATGGTTAACTCTGGGCAAATATCACGCCACTTTTTAATGCGATCTAGCAAACGATTCATATCGCCCGGACGTTTCATCATTTTTAAAATGCGCGGGCTAGCATGCTGAAAAGGAATATCTAAATAAGGCAAAATCTTACCCTGTGCCATCAGCGGAATAATGTCATCGACGTTTGGATAAGGGTAAACATAATGCATGCGAATCCAAATACCCAAATCACCTAAGGCACTTGCCATGTCATACATATTGGTTTTGAGCGGACGACCATCCCAAAAGTCGAGCTTGTGTTTTAAGTCAACACCGTAAGCACTCGTATCTTGCGACACCACTAGCAACTCTTTAACACCTGCATTCGCCAAGTTTTTAGCTTCGCTCATTACATCACTAATCGAGCGCGAGACTAACTTACCGCGCATACTGGGGATAATGCAAAAAGTACAGCTGTGATTACAGCCTTCAGAAATTTTAAGATAGGCATAATGTTTAGGAGTAAGCTTCACCCCTGTATCTGGCATTAAATCCAAAAAAGGCTCATGTGGTTTAGGGACGTGCGCATGTACAGCATTCATTACCTCGGTATAAGCAGCAGCACCAGAAATAGCCAATACCTGTGGATGCTGCGCCATAATGACTTCAGGACGCGCCCCCAAACACCCAGTCACAATCACCTTACCATTTTCGTTTAAGGCCTCACCAATGGTATCCAAAGATTCAGCCACAGCAGAATCAATAAATCCACACGTGTTGACCACTACTAAATCAGAGCCTTTATAGTCAGGTGAAATATCATAGCCTTCACTACGTAACTGCGTCAAAATACGCTCAGAGTCCACCAATGCTTTAGGGCAACCAAGGCTCACAAAGCCGATTTTAGGAGCGTTTTGCACAGCAAGCGTGCGCTTTGGATTAGGGGTTGTCATGGTCAATCACATCGCATTGAAACAAAAAAGGAGAGTATTATAACACTGTGACAAAAAACACGAATACACTTAGAATACACTTAATAAAAACAAAACGATAACAACTAATAGAAATATAAGAGACTATTTTGCTATTATTGACGCTAAGATTTACGTTATGCAAAGGTCAAGACTGATTATGTCTGCTGAATATTACCTCACCGAAGACTCGGTTATCCTGTCAACCTCCGATTTGCAAGGTAATATCTTGACCTACAATCAAACCTTCTTAACCGTTTCTGGTTATGAAGCCGAAGAAATTCAGAGCAAGCCGCACAATATTTTACGCCATCCCGATATGCCTAAAGCAGCTTTTAAAGACTTGTGGCGAACGATTAGTCGTGGTCGTCCGTGGTTTGGTGTAGTAAAAAACAAACGTAAAAATGGTGATTATTATTGGGTAGCTGCAAATGTGTCGCCTATTTTCGAGGATAGCAAACTAACCAGTTATGTCTCTGTCCGTTATCCTGCAACAGAAGAACAAAAAATAAAGGCACAAAGTGACTATGCCAAAGTTAAAGCGGGTAAAAGTCGGATCAAAAGGACACCGTATCACCGTTACGATAGCATCCTTCTAATTAGTGGATTACTCGGATTGATTGCGCTAGCTTCTTTTACATTTTTTGACGCTAGCGCTCAGACAGGCAGCTTTTGTTTGATAGTCGTTGCTTTGATATTAGCAATATTGCGTGGCCATCACCTATCAGGACCAACAGAGGCACAACAGCAAGCCATTCAAGAAGTTGCTCATGGCTATTTTCGCACCCCTGTTAAAGGGTTTAACCAATGGAGCAATGCACTTAACTTACTCAGAATCAGAGTTGGTCAAAATGCCAGTGACATCCTGCAAGAGTCTCTCACTGAAAGTAGACTACTCACACAGACAATGCAGCAGGCGGCGAAAGAAATTAGTGGTGCCTTATCAGACCAAGCATCAACTTCTTCTGAAATGTCTGCATCTGTGGCAGAAATCACCTCAACAATGGAAGAACTATCGGCATCATCCAACCAAATTGCTGAACATTCTAAAGTCGTTGTTACTATTTCCAATCAAGCAATGTCTCACTCTGCACAAGGTGCAGATGCAATGCAAGATGTACTCGCACGCATGGAAAATATACGCAATGATAACCATGCCAATCTACAAGAAATTATGGCTCTGGGTATGAAGTCAAAAGAAATCGGCAAAATTATGACCCTTATTACCAATCTTGCCGACCAAACCAAACTCATCGCCTTCAATGCTGCATTAGAAGCTTCTAGCGCGGGTGAGGCAGGCAAACGCTTCTCGGTCGTGGCAAGTGAAATTCGTCGCTTAGCAGATAGCGTAACCGAATCTACTGACAAAATTGAAAGCAAAATTTATGAAATTCAAGATGCCATTAATCGTTTGATAGTTTCTTCCGAAAAAGACGCGAATGGCATTTTGGCTGGTACAACAGCAACAAATCATACAGCTGAACGATTTAATGCTATTGTTAATGCGGTTAACCACACCAGCACAGCAGCACAACAAATTTCACTATCAACACAACAACAACAAACAGCCAGTAGCCAAGTTGTTATGGCTCTACGCGAGATCGTTTCAGCCAGCACACAGACTGCCAGCGCAATTAATCACATTGCTCACATTAGTCAACAAATGGAGCGTCTGTCAGAAAAACTTTCCAAAACAACCGAACAGCTCAAACAATAACTTATGCGCATACTGACGAAACAGCATACAACTAAGTAACAATAAATAATATTTAAATGACGGGTCATTAATTACCTAAAAAAACGTATAATTACCCCCATTCGTAAACCTTAAATTAAAGAATCAGTTATGTTTGACAAACTCAGTCTGCGCGCCAAATTTATGCTCCCTATCTCTGCCGTGATTATTATCACTGGCTTGGTATTGGCTTCAGTTAATTTGAATAATATGCAAACACTGATTAAAAACGCCGAACAGGCGCAATTGCGCTCTTATATGAACGCTCTAACCAATAGCATCGCCAATGAAAGTCGTTTAGCAGAAGCACTCAGCACACTGGTTGCGAACATGCCACTCGTTCAAGAGAAACTAGCAAACAATGATCGTAAAGCCCTAGCTGAGCTATTTGTTCCTGGCTTTGACACAATGCAAAAGCAATATGATGTCGAACAATTCCAATTTCATACCTTACCAGCTAGTGCTTACTTGCGTATTCATAAACCAGAAAAATTTGGTGATGACCTTTCTTCTTTTCGTTTTTCGGTGCTCGATGCCAATAAAAAAATACAAGCTGTACGTGGTCTAGAAAATGGTACTGCTGGGTTAGGAATACGTGGTGTCGTACCCATTGTCACGAATCAAAGTAAGCATCTTGGCTCTGTTGAGTTTGGCATGAGCTTTGGTCAACCTTTTTTTGAACAATTCAAAAAACAAAATGGGGTTGATGCAACCCTACAATGGGCAACATCGGATAGTTTCAAAACACTAGCCAATACAATGAGTGATGGCTTTTTAACCAGCAATGCCTTACTTGTCGAGGTTTTGGGTAGTAATGAACCCAAGTGGATACAAAAAATAATTAATGGCATTTCCTATTCAATCATTGTTCAATCAATATATGACTACTCTGGCACACCTATTGGTGCTATCGAAATTGCAATGAATAATACGCAAAATCAGCTATTATTGGCAACGACACGTAATCATGCCTTACTCATTAGTTTCATTATTCTTATGCTAGGATTGTGGGGTTCGTGGTTAACTGCTAATTATTTTATCCGTCGCATCCATGCGGTAACTGATAGCGTAAACTATATTGCGCAAGGCGACTTGTCGCACTCAATTCACCTTGATGGTCATGATGAATTGGCGGCACTCGCTCGTGCAACCAATAGCATGCGCCAGCAATTACGCATGATGGCAAGCACCGTTAGCGAACATGCGCGTACAGTACAAAAAGCAGCACAAGAGATTAATACCGCCGTTGAAAATCAAGCAGCAACCTCATCGCAAATGTCGTCGTCAGTTGCTGAAATCACCTCAACGATGGAAGAGCTTTCTGCATCTTCCACTCAAATTGCAGACCACTCTAAGTTAGTAGTCGATGTCGCTAATCAAGCAATGACAGGCTCTTATAAAGGTTCTGAAGCCATGCAAGTTGTATTAGTGCGCATGGAAGACATTCGCAATGATAATCAGGCAAGCTTACAAGAAATTATGGCGTTGGGTGCTAAATCAAAACAAATCAGTAAGATTATGTCATTAATCACCAACCTTGCAGATCAAACAAAATTAATTGCCTTTAATGCTGCCCTTGAAGCATCGAGTGCTGGTGAAGCGGGTAAGCGTTTTTCAGTCGTAGCAAGTGAAATTCGTCGTTTGGCGGATAGTGTTACTGACTCTACAGATGAAATTGAAGCTAAAATTAATGAAATCCAAGATGCCATTAGTCGCTTAGTCATTACCTCTGAAAAAGGGGCAAATGGTATTTTAGCTGGAACAGCCGCCAGCAATAATACCGCTGAACGTTTTAATGATATTGTTAGTGCGGTTAACCAAACTAGCACAACAGCACAACAAATTTCCTTATCGACACAACAGCAAAAAATAGCCAGTAGCCAAGTTGTTTTTGCCCTACGTGAAATTGTTGGGGCTAGTGCTCACACAGCAACTGCCATTACTAAAGTAGCTCAAATCAGCAATGAAATGACGCATATATCTGAGCAACTCTCACTGGCAACTCAGTTTTTCAAACTCGGTGCTGAGGACTAATCACAAGATGTCAAAAATCCGCGTCCTTATTACCGATGACAGCGCACTATCACGGGCATTGTTACGTGATTATCTCGAGCAAGATCCTGATATTGAAATTATTGCTGAGGCAAGTAATGGTCAAGAAGCAGTGGATATGGCATACGCATTGTCGCCCAATATTATTACCATGGACTTGCAAATGCCCGTCATGGATGGTATTACAGCCATTAGCAAAATCATGTCTCGTAGGGCAATTCCTATTTTGGTTGTGAGTAGTGTTGCCGATGCCAAAACAGCGTATGATGCACTTATGTATGGTGCGCTTGATGTCATCAATAAGCCTGACTACAATAGCAACGATGCAAAAACATTAGCCAGCAAAGTTAAAATGTTAGCAGGTGTTTCTGTATTTACACGCAGCAAATCACGCAGGCTCAACAATACCACAGATGAACCAAACACATCACTTCCTACTATCTCAACCAACACGGACGGTTTTGAGTATATTTTTACGATTGCTTGTTCGACAGGTGGACCACAGGCATTGGCAAAACTATTACCGCTTTTACCAAAAGACTTCCCCTCACCGATTGTCATTACGCAACATATTGCGCAAGGCTTTGCACAAGGCATGAGCGACTGGCTCAACAAATTATGTCCGCTAAGTGTGCGTTTGGCGCAAGAAGGAGACCTACTCAAAGCAGGTATGGTTTATATTGCGCCCTCAGAACAAAACTTAATGATTGCTAGTAACCATCGCTTGACCTTGACTGCAGCCGAACACAGCGATATTTATCACCCAAGTTGTAACAAACTCCTCAGTTCAGCAGCCAATGTATTTGGCAAGCGCTGTATTGGTATTATTCTAACGGGTATGGGCAAAGATGGTGCGCAAGGTATCGCTGATATTCGCACTAAAAATGGCATTACATTGGCACAAGATGAAGCCAGTTCTGTCATTTACGGCATGAATCGTGTCGCCATTGAAGCGGGAAATATCACACAGGTGCTCGCATTAGAAGATATTGCACCGCGCATGATTGAGTTGGCAGTAAAATAATGAGGCTATTACTTGCACCCTTCCAAGTTTTGATTAAAGCACGTACGGGATTAATGCTTGAGGATGCTAATAGTCTTGAAAAGTTAAAAACTGCCTTAATAAAACGTATTGCTGCACACAAAAACATACAACCTGAAGCCTATTTAGCACAGTTAAATCATGATAACGAAGAATTTCAAGCACTGATTAATCACCTTACTATCAATGAAACTTACTTTTTCCGAGAATCTGAACAAATTGACTTGCTGGTTAATCAGTTAATTCCGCGCTTACTTGTTAATCGTTCAACACAATCACCCATTCATATTCTAAGCGCAGGCTGTTCATCTGGCGAAGAGCCCTATTCATTAGTAATGGCATTGACAGAAAAATATGGGAAACAAACCACACACTTATTTCAAGTTATTGGTGGTGACATTGACAGTCAAGTGTTGGCTAAAGCACGAGCAGGTATTTATAGCGACTTTTCATTTCGCGGTGTTAAACCAGATATGCGTCTTCGTTACTTTACCAGAGAGGGATACCATAATAAAATTAACGACACGATTCGTGAACAAGTCAGTTTTTACGAGTTAAATCTACTCGAATCAAAACAAGCTGCGGTGCTATCTCAATTTGATGTTATTTTTTTTCGCAATGTCTCTATTTACTTTGATACACCAACACGAAAAATCATTCAACAAAATCTATCAGCAATGCTCGCAAAGCAAGGTATCTTAATTATTGGCACGGCTGAAACACTAGCTAACGACTTAGGTGTGCTGCCCTTAGTAGAAGAGCAAGGATTGTTCTATTTTACTAAAGGGATATCAGCAGTAGGCGTGAGCCATACCCTCGTTACAATGACAACACCGCCCAAAACTACGCTATCAACCTCGACAATTGTGGCACAAACACAATTAACACTGCCCGCCCCCTTGCGCCCTCTGTTAGCAACAGCAGATAAAAATAAGCTACTTCAGCTTATTCGCAACAAAAGCTACGACACAGCCCTTCCTATCACTGAAGCTTTGCTCAATCAACACGCCAATGATGAGACTGCACTGCTCTGCAAAGCCTATATTCTGCTCAACCGTAAGCAATGGTTGGCTGCTGAAGGACTGCTCAAAGCCTGCTTAGAGCAAGATCATTGGTCTTTGGACGCAATGCTACTACTGGGGCTATCGTCTAAATGGCAGGGTCAAAACACCAACGCCATTGACTGGTTTAAAAAAGCAGCTTATGCGCACAGCAATAGCTGGTTAGTGCATTATCATCTTGCCGATAGCTATCGTCAGAGTGAACCACAGCTTGCCTTGCGTAGCTATCGCACTGCATTACAACTGATCAACAAAGATGCTACCAACACAGGACTCAAGGTACTCCCCATCGAGCTACTCGCAAGTGAGGTACGCTTTTTGTGCGAACATCAGATTAATAAGATTAGTGCGGCAACAATGGCTAAAGGAAGCGCGTAAATGGCAATTGATCTCACTAAATTTATTATTCGTTTTATTGAAGAGGCACGTGATCATCTACGCCGTTTCAATGAAGGGCTTGCTGCCCTAGAACAAGGCGATACTAATCCTGAAACGCTAAATGCTATATTCCGCTCTGCGCATACCATTAAAGGCTCATCGCGCATGCTCAAACTGAACACCATCAGTGAGCTGGCACACAAAATGGAAGACATACTCAGTAGGTTACGCGAAAGTAGCCAACACGTTAGCCCTCATTTAGCACAATTACTTTACCGCGCTGCCGATGGGCTAGCAACGATGGTGGATCAACTCGATAGCACAAAGGATGGCAACAGCATCACTGCTGCTGACGATGCGCTCTGCCAAGCACTATTACAAGCAATAAGCTCAACAAATTCTACACCTGAAGCCCTATTTTCTAAACCAGCACAAACAGAAATAATACCTGTCGCGACACCAGAATCAAGAGCAATACCAATACAACCCTCTTCTATATTGGTAGATAAAACTGAACCGCAGCATCTTATCGCCATAGCACCACTTAAAACATCAGACACAGTGCGCATCCGCTTAAACAAACTTGATGAATTATTAGGCTTAATGGGCGAAGTGGTATCGAGTCATGGTCGTATGCGCCAACGCTTATCAGAGATACACCAACTCGAGCGTAACTTTGAGTATCATAATCATGGCAAAGACGACCCAGTTGCACAACAATTGCGTGCTTTTGGTCAAGCGTTCAAAGATGATGTACAACAGCAAGATATTCAAATGAATGAATTGTTGGACAAGGCATTAATTATGCGCATGTTGCCACTAGCGATTGTCTTTGAACCTGCCAATCGCATGGTACGCGAACTAGCACAATCGGTTAATAAACAAGTGAGCTGTCAAGTCATTGGTTCTGAAATCGAGCTTGACCGACAATTGATTGATAAACTCAGCGACCCTATTATTCACCTCATTCGTAACGCGATTGATCATGGCATTGAGTCAAAAGCCCAGCGTCTGCGCCAAAACAAACCAGAACACGGAAAAATAAGCTTATCTGCGCGTCAAGATGGTGGTTGGGTACTGGTCGAAGTTAGTGATGATGGCGGTGGCATCCCTTTATCTGCAGTGCTCGACAAAGCGATTCGTAAAGGAATTACAACGGCCGAAAAGGCAACAATGCTTTGCGAACAAGAAATTATCGACTTTATTTTTTTACCTGGTTTTTCAACGAATGCCATTATTACCGACTTATCGGGGCGTGGTGTTGGCATGGATGTGGTTAAAAAAACCATTGTTGACGAGCTACACGGCAGCATTACTGTTGAAACAACGGCACAAAAAGGAACAACTTTTCAATTACGCTTGCCTATGTCTTTAGCTGTCATGCGTGTGTTACTCGTGCGTGCAGGCGAAGACATGTGGGGCTTTACTGCACAATATGTCTATGAAATCCTGCGCATTGCTCGCACCAGTCTGCTCACTATTACAGAACGACAAGCTATCGTTTTGCACAATGAATTTGTGCCTGTGGTTTATCTCACAGAATTGGTTCATAACAAACAACACAGTCATACAGCCAACGATAGCGATAGCCTATTACTTGTAGTAGTGCGTATTCGCTCCGAAAAGTTAGCATTGATCATTGACCGACTTGAAGATGAACGTGATATGGTCATTAAACCACTTCCTGCACACTTGCAATTTATCGAGCGCGTATCGGGTATCGTTGTCACAGGTAAAAATGAGCTTGTTAATATCTTACATGCCCCCGCCCTACTTGCCTTAGCACGTCAAACCCGTCACAACAGACAACAGACAACAGACTCAAGTTTACGATCTGAAGTAACCTACCAACACAAAATACACCGTATTTTGGTAGTCGATGATTCGCTCAATACCCGTGAAATCGAAAAAGATGTACTCGAAGCACACGGCTATCAGGTCAGCCTAGCGGAAGATGGTCAAGATGGACTTAATAAAGCCAGAGAAGGCGACTTTGATGCCATTCTAACCGACGTTGAAATGCCTAATATGGATGGTTTTACCTTAACTGAAAATCTGCGTAAAGAAGAAAAATATCGTAATCGACCGATCATTATTATTACCTCTCGTGAAAAGGAAGAGGATAAACGACGCGGTGTACAAGTAGGTGCTGATGCCTATATCGTTAAAGGTGACTTTGATCAGAGTAATTTAGTAGAAACACTCAATGCTTTGCTTGGATAAATAAGAATTAAGAGGAAATAAAATGCATATTTTAGTTGTTGATGATGATGCTTTAGCAGGAGAAATGATTAGTGCAACATTAGAAATGCTTGACCACACAGTTACTCTGGCAGAGAATGGTATTGAAGCGATTGAACAAATCGAAAACGTTCCTAATCTTAACCTTATTATTAGTGATATGAACATGCCGATAATGAGTGGTATTGAGCTATTTCAGATGCTATTAGAAAATGGTGTTAAATTACCTTTTATTTTATTAACGGGCGATGATCCTAGTCCGCTGCTCATACAAGAGCCTCGCTTAAGTGCTTGTGTCCTAAAAGACTACTCACTTGATCAGACGCTTCCATACTTAATTGCCAGCGTTATGCAAGCACACCAAGAGGCATAATTAATGAGTGACTCAACAGATAAATTCCTACGCGCTAAAGAAAAAATTGCCCGTTTACGGCAAACCTTTATTAATCAACTACCAGAACGCATTAACGAAGGCAGGGCAATATTTGATCAATTGAAACAAACACAAACAACCGATAATATTGCCCACCTGCATCGTTTCTTTCATAGTATTAAAGGTACAAGTCGTTCATTTGGTTTTGAGAACATTGCTAACTGCATTCTTGCTGGTGATGACATCTCCACTCGCTTACTCAACTATCCAGATACCTTACCAAAAGACTGGAGCACGATTATTGAGCACACCTTCAGCACACTGACACGCGAAGCCGTATTACTGAGCGAAGGCGATCATATAAGTCCGCAAAATCTAGGCAATCTGAGCTACTTTAATCCACAAGAACACGTCGATGAAACAGACACCATCAATCACGATAAAATTATATATATATGCGATGATGATGTTTTAGCAACAGAACAATTAGCGACTCAGCTAGGCTTCTTTGGTTATCACTGCCGCATTTTTAGCTCAACACAAGCATTACGCCAAGCAATTAGCACCAAAGAACCGAATGCAATTATCATGGATATTAATTTCCCAGAAGGTCAGAATGCAGGCATTGAGGTATTAGATGAACTCTTTAAACAACGTAATCATCCAATTCCTACGGTTTTTTTATCGTCACGGCAAGACTTTGCCGCACGGATGAGATCGGTACAAGCGGGGGGTGCTGCCTATTTTCTTAAGCCTGCAAAAACCTTAGATATTGTCGCTATGCTCGACAACCTCACAGAGCCTAAAGCACCTGATCCGTTTCGCGTACTGATTGTTGACGATGAGCTAGAAATCGCTAGCTATCACGCCATTATTCTCCAGCAAGCAGGAATGGTAACAGAGCAGCTTATTAAACCAGAAAATTTTTTAGATATATTGCAGTCATTCCATCCCGATTTGGTATTGATGGATATGTATATGCCTTGCTGTAATGGACGCGATTTAGCAAAAATGATTCGTCAAATTCCTGAATATATCAGCCTACCGATTGTCTTTCTATCAAGCGAAATGGATCGTCAAAAGCAATTTTCTGCTATGAGCGTCGGTGCAGAAGGCTTTTTAACCAAACCTGTCGTACCTGAGTATCTCGTTGCTGCTGTTGCTATCCGCGCTGAGCGCATGCGTATCCTTCGTACCCTTATGGCAAAGGACAGTTTAACAGGTTTATTTAATCATACAACCACGACAACTCTGCTCAATAGTGCAATTAAAAACGCCAAACGTAATCATACAATGCTTTGTTTTGCCATGCTCGATATTGATCATTTCAAACAGGTTAATGACACACATGGACATCCTGTAGGAGACCAAGTATTATTAGCGATTTCACGTGTATTGCAACAACGCCTACGCGCCTCTGATGTTGTAGGGCGTTATGGTGGTGAAGAGTTTGCTATTATCTTACCAGAGACAAAAATAAAAAAAGCGATCAACATTATTAATACTCTACGTCAAGATTTTGCACGCATTATTTTTCATAGTGAATTGGGTGATTTTTCATGTACCTTTAGTGCTGGCATCGCTTGCTTCCCAATCCATAAAAATATCGAATCGCTACGTGCGGCGGCAGACAAAGCACTTTATCAAGCGAAACACAAGGGAAGAAATTGCGTAATTACTGAAGAATTAGACATTCCCTTATTGGAAACAATACAATGACTGAAAGCAAATTAAGCCAAGTACTAACGCAGCGGCGAGAAATTAGCAATGAAATTGTTAATGTTGATGAACCCAGTGTTAAGCTTGTGATTGTCAGCATATCTGGTGAGTGGTTTGCTTTTCATGGCAGTTCTATTCGAGAGATTTTAGCGCAAGCCAAGGTGTTTTTTATTCCTGGATGTCCTGATTCTATGGAAGGCGTGATTAATTTACGTGGTAATATTGAATCGGTCATCCAACTGCAAAACATGCTACAACTACCCCCAGCACAGCATACAGATAATAGCCATATTTTAATTGGTCAAACAAATAGTATGAGTAGTGGTATTCGTGTCGACAAAGTGATCGATATGATTGATGTAGTTGAAAGCGAGCTACAATCACCACCAAGCACATTACCATCACATCTTTCCAGTATTGTTTCTAGCATCATTCAATTCCAAAAACGCCCCGTTGCAGTGCTTGACTTAGAGCGTATCTTTGATGATTATCAAAGTGGGTTAGGATGAACGAACCACTGACGCAACTCGACTTTGTTTACTGTAACGCTTTAACTTATCCTGTTGGCATATTAGCCAATCAGGTTGTCACAGCTCATGCAATAACAACTCATGAACGACAAGAATATCCGCTTTCGCTAGAAACGATGATAGGATTGCCAGAGAGTGATCAGCCCTATCAACAACAACTCACCTTTGCTATTGGCAAATACACTGCCGATATCGGTATTAGCAGTAGTATTAGCCTACAAACACTCGCTGTGAGCAATATTTATCCACTACCACCACTTTTAGCCGCACGTTGCCAACTACATGGCGTGAGAGCACTAGCACTGAGCGAAAAAGCACTACGACTACTTATCGATACTGATTGCTTCTTACCCAAAATTAATTAAATCTGAACCACAAACAAATCACTAAAATCCTGTTTTTCTAAAATTTCGGACTTTAACGTTAGCTTTGCAGCAAAATGCTGTGGAAAATTTAATACTGGTTTTTCTAACGCCACGGCATCACCCAACTCAAACAACCAATAAGGCTCATCACTGGCTTTTAGACTGCCTGATTGCTCGATACTCAAAACATGACGTGGCAACTGCTGTACCGATAAAACCGACCACAAAAACTTAGCACTACGCTCCCCCATACCTGAAACAGTTGTACCCAGTGCGCAATAACGTGTTTGTTCGATTAGCGCATCATCGTATTTTTCTGCTAAGACTGACACTGGCAAATGATACCAACCTGCTACACCTTGTTCAAAAGTAAGATTGTAATCATGATTACGTAGATTTTTAGGTGCTGCTGGTGCAACTAAGGTTAGTGGAAACTCAACCAACTTAGGTACAGGTTTTTTAACAGGCGTTTGCTTACGCGCTTGAGCTTTTAACCAAGCCTTACAATTGCAAGGTTCGGGAGCGATAGGAACAGCATTACGTTCGGTAATGCGTTTTAAGCGCTGCTCAAATTTTAAGCTTTGTGTTTTGGCTTTTAGGGGGTTCATTACGCGTCTACCTCACAGAATTGTTTTTCGATATTTTGTGATGCCTGTTGAAAACATCCTGTTTCTAAGGCTTGCTTAATCGATAAAGCAAGAAACTTAGCAAGACGCACAGGAACAGCATT
>CAMCGI010000020.1 GCA_945874205.1 Francisella tularensis subsp. holarctica | reverse complement strand
CCTGAGGCGTTACCTGAGGCGTTACCTGAGGCGTTACCTGAGGCGTTACCTGAGGCGTTACCTGAGGCGTTACCTGTGCCGTTACCTGTGCCGTTACCTGAGGCGTTACCTGAGGCGTTACCTGTGCCGTTACCTGTGCCGTTAGCTGGGTTGGTGAACTAATTAAATTATCCGACAAAGCGGTCGCACTCTGAATACTTGAGGACAATAATGCTAACGTATCGCTTGGTGTTGTATTCGTTAACAAAGAAACTTGTTCTGGTGTTTGATTTTCATCTATTGGCGAAGTTAATGACGCCAATGAATGATCTAAACCATCATTAATATCATTAGCACTAGTTGAAGAAACTGGCATCTGCACACTACTATCATTAAATTTACCCATTAGATGGCTAAATAATGCGGAATTAAATGGATTTTGATCCAATAAACCACCCACCATCATTAATCCTGATGGGGTAGATGAAGCAGATTGTATTGCAAGATAGGCCATAATTGCCTCCAAAGCTGGATGATATCCAAGCAATTAGCAATTAATGAGCCAATATAAAAAATAAGTCTTTATTTATTGCGAAAAAACAATATTTGACTTAACGCATCTGCTTCTTGTTGTTCTTTTTTTTCTTCAAGAAGATATTGTTCATGTTTTCGTTTTTCAATTAGCGTAGCGATACCCTGTTTTTTAAGTCTTACTGCTAACCAATTATTTTTTGCTGTTTCTACGTGTTCAGCGGCAAATGTTGCCTTTTCTGCCTGCCCTAAAATAGCATCTTGCACTTGACTTAAATAAAGAAATATCGTTTGTCGATGCTGCATCTGAATTTTTCCAGGTGCAGATAATTGTTGCTGATAAGATAGCGCGAAATCTTCTAGTGATTTAAGTTGTTGTTGTAGTATATCCAACCGTTGTTCAGCAACAGACAGTTGCTGCCTTGCTTTTTCTTCTTCTTTTTCGCGTAAACTAAGCACTAATTCTAATTGTTTTGGCATCTTACATACTAAGGTTTAAATATTTGAATCATATCACGCAAACTTTGTTCCATATTAATTGCTTCACTTGGTTTTTGTGATAAAAATTGTTGTAAAACAGGTTGCAATCGAATTGCCTCATCAATTTGTGGGTTAGTACCTCTCGCATATGCACCCACATTAATTAAATCTTGATTTTGCTGATACAGCGATAAAATACGCTTCATTCGCAATGCCATATCCATTTGCTCTCGAGAAACAACTTCTTGCATTACACGACTAATGGATGCTTCGATATCAATAGCGGGATAACGTCCCGATTCAGCAATACGACGCGACAATACAAAGTGACCATCTAAGACCCCACGTGCTGCATCAGCAACAGGATCATTATTATCATCACCTTCGGTTAGTACCGTATAGAAAGCTGTAATGGATCCACGTCCAGGTTCGCCATTACCCGCTCGCTCAATAAGTTGCGGTAATCGTGCAAATACAGAAGGTGGATAACCTTTGCTTGCTGGCGGCTCACCCACGGCAAGTGCAATTTCACGCTGCGCTTGTGCATAACGTGTTAAAGAATCCATAAGTAACAAAACATTCAGACCTTGATCACGAAAAAATTCAGCAATGGCAGTCGCACGTAAAGCACCATGTAAACGACGCAACGGTGGATCGTCAGCGGGTGCTGCAACAACGACGGAACGTGCCAACCCTTCTTCACCAAGAATTTGACGGATAAACTCGTTAACTTCTCGTCCACGCTCACCAATTAACCCTACAACAACAATGTCTGCCTGAGTATATTTCGCCATCATACCGAGTAAAATTGATTTACCAACTCCAGTACCTGCAAATAGCCCTAAACGTTGCCCACGCCCAACAGTCAACAAACTATTAATAGGGCGCACACCCACATCTAATGAATAACGAATAGGATCACGATTTAACGGATTGATACGTCGACCATGAAGGGGGAAAGAATGAGCCATTTCAGGCAAAGGGAGACCATCCAAAGGATAACCAGCACCATCAATAACCCGACCCAACAATTCGAAACCAACAGCGACTTGTGCTACCTGAGACATAGGGAAAACACGTGCATTCGGTGACAATCCCTGCACGTCAGCAACAGGCATTAAATAAAGTTTATCGCGATGAAAACCAACCACCTCTGCTTCACTTTTTTGGCGACCTTGAACAATCTGACAACGTGCACCTAAAGAAGCATGAAACCCTTCTGCTTCTAACGTCAAACCAACCATTCGCGTTAATCGTCCAGAAACAGCCAGAGGAAGCTCTTCGGGTAAATGTTCTACAACATAAGCAAGGCGATTATGCCAATTTACGCGACGCTTATCACTAAAAGAATAGACTGCTTCATGCCTCATTCATCACAACCTGTTCTGAGACTAACAGCAGTTGCAGCGCAGCATCAATGACAGTACTCGTTTGTGTTTGCCAACGTAAAACTGCTTCACTATAACCTGATTTAACAACACATTCACCACGAGACAATGTGATATCTGGATGCAAATCAACGCGTCCTTCTTGTGTTAACGATAACATATCTATAATTTTAATATCATCGGGATGCAAACGAATAGTTAGGGGATAAACAATGTGCGGTAAATTTTCGACCACGTGATGTACCAAGGCAGTAACACGATCAGGGGCAATAGTTAACTCTGCCATAACCAATCGTTGCGCCATCTGCCCAGATAACCAAATGACATCTTGCAATAAGCTAGTTTCTACTTGTTGTAATGACTGCGTTAAACTAAGCACTAATGTTTGCCACTCATTCACTAAGACTTGTTTTAAACCCGCTCGCTCACGCTCCAACTCATTAGACTTTAACTCAAACTCAGCATCGAGCATTGCTTTTGCTTCTTTATATCCTTGCTCATAACCTGCTTCATAACCTTGCTGAGTACCTAATGCGATACCTTCTTGTCGCGCTTGTGATAAAGTTGCTTGCCGCAAACGCTCTAAATCCTGAGCAACATCTGCTCGAGCACTATTAAGCACTCGCTCAAACGCTTCTTTTGAGGTACGTACTATTTCTGCTTGTAAATCAGGCGCAGCCCACGCACTGCCAGAGGAAGCAACATCTTTTGCACGTAATAACGAAGTTACTTTAACCTCACCATCGTTACCCCCTTTATTGGCTTGAAAAGAAGAGTTATTCACATCATAGCCTCATTAACCAACCATATCATCACCAGCACCTGGCATCATCAACTTACCTTCATTAGCAAGACGACGGACTGTCGAGATAATTTGACGTTGAGCATTTTCTACATCACTTAATTTGACAGGTCCTGAGCTTTCTAAATCGTCCTTAAGAATTAATGCTTGACGCTTAGACATATTGTCCAAAAAGTGTGCTTGCATTTTTTTATCGGCGCCTTTTAGGGCTAACAGTAAGACATCAGCAGGAATTTCTGCCAAAGCAGTCTGAATACCTCTGCCATCAATACCCGAGATATTATCAAAAGTAAACATATTATCTTGAATTGCTTGACTAATATCTGTGTATTCAATCGCAATATCATCCAAGATTTTACCGTCACCACCACCACCAAGCATGTTCATAATTTCAGCAGCACGTTTAACACCACCAATTGTTGCCATTTTTCCGCCTGTTGAATCTGATGCTTGGTTCTCAAAAATAGCGTTTAAATCAAACAGTGCTTGCGGTTGAATCGTGTTTAACGTTGCAATACGATAAACAACTTCAGAACGGAATCGTTCAGGAATCCCTTTTAGAACAATAGCGGCTTGCTCAGGATCAAAATAAGAGAGAACAATCGCCATAACTTGCGGATGTTCATTTTTTAAAATATTAGAAATGGCACCTGGATGCATCCACTTTAGAGCTTCTAATCCTTTAAGTTGATCAGATAACATAGAAACATCAAGGACGTTACTACTATTTTTACCCAGAGCATCAATCAATAAACTACGTGCATAACTATCAGGATCAACACCCAAAGCATCTTTACCAAATTCACGTGCATACAGTCGTAAGATAGCATCAACTTGCTCGCGCTTAACAGCAGGCAAATTGGTCATAGCACTACCAATTGCTTGAATTTCGGGTGGATTAAGCTGTTTTAATAGTTTAGATGCACTATCTTTTCCCAGTGACATCATCAAAACAGCAACCAACTGAATTTTTGTTAAATCGGAAAGATCAACCTCTACTACATCATCTGCCATTAATTTTTTCTCACTTTTTACTCATCCAGCCACGTAATACTTTTGCAGCAATTTTGGGATCTAATTCTATTTGCTCACGTAATCGCTCAACTAAATCGCTATCCTCTTTTGGGAACTCAATTTTATTAGGATCATCATCTAACGCATCGAGTGCATTATTTATTGCAGCACCCTCTGCCAATGCTTGCTCTGCTGCTAACTGTGCAGCCTCTTCCTCATCTTCATCTGGAATATCTTCATCTGCTTTTTCACGCTCTCGCACCCCTGTTAAATCACGCAACAAAGGACGTAACACACCAAAAATAATCAATAAAACAGCTAAACCACCAGCAACCTGTTTAACAACCTCCCAAAACCAAGGTTGTTCCCAAAGCTCAACAATATCATTGGTAACATCTTCAGCTTGAAAAGAAATATTCACAACACTTAAGTTATCGCCACGCGCCTCATCAACGCCAACAGCATCACGCACTAAATTTTTAAATCGTGATAACTCATCTTCTGTTAAGGCAACACGTTGCAATTGTCCTTCTTCGTTAGGTTTCACGCGATCATCAACAACAACAGCAACAGATAAGCGTTTAACAGAACCTACTTGTGATTGCAGATGAGTAATTGTGCGATCTAACTCGTAATTTTTAGTTACTTTTTCGCTTTGTAACTCTTTTGCTAAGCCACTACTATCTTTTGCTGGATAATTTTCTTCTGGCGCAATGCCTGCTTTAGGTGGTTGATTAGTCAATGCACCAGGGATACCTTGAGCACCAGCATCTTTATTGCGCTCACGAACTTCTTGCAAACTACGTACAGCATCAGGATCAGGATTATAGTTTTCTCGTGTTTGCTCTTGTACACTAAAATCCATCTCTGCAGTTACTTGAGCTCGCACCCCTTTAGCACCCACTAAAGGAGAGAGCAAATCTTGAATGCGTGATGAAAGTGTTTGTTCAATACTGCGTGTATACTCAAGCTGCTTAAGGCTCATATTCATACCAAGATGCGCTTGTTGTGATAGCAAGTTACCGCTTTGATCAACAACAGAGACACCCGTTGACTTCATATTAGGAACACTAGAGGCAACTAAATGCGTAATCGCATTAACTTGTTGCTCAGATAAGCTGCCATTTAAATTAACAACAACAGAAGCTGTTGGCTCTTGCTCTTTACGTACAAAAACAGTCCGCTTAGGAATCGCTAAGTGCACACGCGCTGACTTAATCGAAGAAATAGCACCAATTGATTGTGCCAACTCACCTTCTAATGCTCGCAAATACTGAATATTTTCTTTAAACTGACTGACACCAAAGCCTTGTTCTTTATCTAAAATCTGATAACCTGTATCAGCCGATTTAGGCAATCCCTCTCCTGCTAACTTCAGACGAATTTCATGTACACGCGCAGCAGGAACCATTAAATTCCCTGTCGTACTATCGAGCTGATAAGGGATTTTTTGTGCTTCTAATGATTTAACGATATCTGCAGATTGACGATTGTCGAGTCCACCAAATAGTAACGCATAATTAGGTGCTTGTGACCACAAAACCAACGCAACACCAATGGCAATCGTTGCCGCCAATGCAATAATTAAACTAACCTGTTTAATAACAGGCATTGCGCCTAAGTTTTGATACAAGGCTGAAGCGCCAGTGGCAGTTTCTGTGCCAGCCGCCGTTCGCTGAATTTCAGCCATCTACCCTTACCTCTCTAACTTAACTTTTTTTACTTAGCGCGTATTATAACGAGTAATTGCATTAATGCCTGTCTATTACGCATTAAATTGGCATATTCATGACGTCTTTATACGCCTCTACCAACTTATTACGCACTTGCGACATCGCCTGAAACGCAAGCGATGCTTTTTGCGCTTGAATCATGACATCAGATAATTCAACACCAGGAGTTCCCATTTCAAACATTTCTTTTGAACGCGTCGAAGTTTGTTGCATTGTATTAACTTTATCGACTGCTTGTCGCATTAAACTAGCAAAATCAGTACTTACACCATCAACACCCGTTACACCAACATCAGCACTATTTAATGGTGTAATTGCAGCACTATTGCCCATACCTGATAATTGTGCTTGTTGTGCAACAGCTCGCATTTCCATCAGCAACCGCTGTGTATCAATGCCACTCATGATTGTATCCTCCAAATTCTAATTAAAACATTAGCAAAACTCATGCCGTTATTCAATCTCATAACCCGAATCTCGTAGTTTTGCTAATTTATAGCGTAGGGTTCGTGGACTCAGTTGCAACACTTCTGCTGTTTTTGCTCGGTTGCCTGAGTTCGCTTTAAGTGTTTTTAAAATCAGATCTACCTCTTGCTGTTTTAAATCTTGCATTACCATAGGCAACACAGCGTCTAATACGTCATCAGTCTCTATTGATAATGATTCTTCTTGCCATAAAGAACGTGCATCAATCAAAATATCATCTGCAAGAATAGACTCTGTATTACTCAATACAAGCGCACGTTGAACTACATTATCAAGTTCTCGAATATTACCAGGCCAATGATAAGCTACCAAGCGCGAGACTGCCCCTTCATTTAGTAAAGGAGACACTTTTTTACCACCACAATGACGTGTAATTAGTTTTTCGGCAATCGGTACAATATCTTGAGGTCGCTCTCTTAAAGGAGGCAAATGCATAGGGAATACATTTAAACGATAAAACAAATCTTCACGAAACTTATGATCTTTAATCGCTTGCTCAAACTCAATATTTGTTGCTGACAATACCCTAACATCTAATGCAATAGTTTTATCGCCACCAAGACGCTCTACCTCCCGCTCTTGCAATACACGTAATAATTTACTTTGTACATCAAAACTCATTTCACCAATTTCATCTAAAAAAAGTGTGCCTTTCTGTGCTTGCTCAAATTTACCTGGCATTGATTTAACTGCCCCTGTAAAAGCACCTTTTTCATAACCAAACAACACCGCTTCTAACATACTTTCGGGAATAGCTGCACAGTTAATCGCAATAAAAGGACCCTGCGCACGAGGAGATTGTTGGTGAATATAGCGTGCCAATACTTCTTTACCACTACCACTTTCGCCCGTAATCAACACACTTGCATCGGATTGTGCTAATTTTTTAGCTATTTGCTTTAATTTTTGCGTCATTGGATCAACGGCGACAAAATCATCACCACTAGAAGCATCGGCATTTAGATAGCGTTTTGCTTTTTCTAGTAATAAACTTGCCTCAAACGGTTTAACAAGATAGTCTACAGCACCATCTTTCATTGCAGAAACAGCTTGCTCGATAGTGCCATATGCGGTCATTAAAATAACAGGCAAATGTGGTTTTAAAGCACGTAAACGCTTTAATAGGGCATAACCATCCATCCCGTCCATACGAATATCAGAAAAAACCAAGCCAATATCGTCAGAGTCTCCTAACATTGCTAAAGCGCTTAGACCATTATCAACGGAAGTAACTTCAAAACCACCTAATTGCAATGTATCAACAATCGCTTCGCGCAAATCAACATCATCTTCAACCACTAAAATGCGTGCTAAACTCACAAACAATCCTCCTGCCTAGGCAACCACAGACAAAATTCACTGCCTACGCCCAAGGTTGATATTAGCGTTACTTTACCATGATGAGCCTGTGCTACGGCACGCGTTACAGCCAAGCCTAATCCTGTTCCTTGAGCACGACTGGTATAAAAAGGCTCAAAAATTTTCTCATGTAAATCAGATTCAATACCTGGTCCCTTATCAGCAACCACCAAGCAAACCCATTCATCTTCAATACGTACGCTTAACGTAATATCGGCTGACTCACCACGCACAACATCAATAGCATTAACCACTAGACTTTGTACAGCGGTTGTTAGTGCTGCTAAATCACCACGAACCCAACAGTCTTGTGTTAACGGTAAAATAAGAAAACTACTCTGGCTGGTAACAATTGACTGCTCAACAACTTGCGCAACTTGTGCTAATAATTCTGACAAATGCACACAACTACTACCACTCTTCCCCCCTTTAGCGTATTGAAGCATATCTGTCACTAAGTTTTCTAAATGTCGCAATCGTGCCAAAATTTTGTCACCTGTTTCTTGTCGCTTCGACTCAGAAAGATTAGGCAAATTTAATTGCGACACATAAAGTAATGCTGCAGCCAAAGGTGTCCGAATTTGATGCGCTAACGAAGCAGCCATTTCACCCATGCTACGCAATCTTTGGTGTTGACTGAGCTTTCCTGCTAAATTACGTTGTTCAGTTACATCCATTAATAAGACAATTTTGCCCAAATCTTTATCTAATGCGGTTTCTGATACACTTAAAATTTGACCATTAGCAAATAACCAATCACCTGTTACTTCTCCAGATTTCGCCAAACTACCTAATAAGTCTTGCCACATTCGACCAACAACATGTGCATCCAACCATTGCATTGCCATTGCGTTTGCTTCAGTTACATGCCCCATTTGATCGATAACTAATACGGCAGCTGGCAATAACGTTAACAACCGTTCAAGTCGATCTGCGACACGTTCTTTTTCTGCTAATTGCAACAAACGCTCACTGCGTGCTTGTGCTAACTCTTGCGTTAATTCTAACACATGCCACTGTAAACGCTCATATGATGCTGCTAACTGCTGAGAAGTTGTATTAAATAGCTCAAAAGCCTCTTCTAAGGCTTTAAGACGCAAACGTTCATCTTCAGAAAGACTCATATCACTCATCCTCAGCACGAATGTGTAATTTACGCATTTTCTCAATGAGTGTCGTACGATTTAAACGCAATAAACGTGCAGCTTGACTAACAACACCCTGTGAATGCGCTAGTGCACGTTGAATAATATGCTTTTCTATATCTAACAAATATTGCTTTAAATCAATCGTTCCATCAAATACAGGCATAGCAACTGATTCACTCATATCCAAAGCTGCAGTCGATTGTGCAACAGGTTGATATTGTACAGGCAACATCTCAGGTGTCACTCTCTTACTAGGATAAAGAATCGATAATCGCTCTGCAAGATTACCTAACTCACGCACATTACCAGGCCAGTCGTATTGCATTAAAATCTCAAGCGTTTCAGCTGACAATTGAGGCTTTTCTCTACCTTGAGATACAAAGCGTTTTAATTGAGCATCAAGCAATAATGGAATATCTTCTACCCTAGCACGCAATGGAGGAAGCTCAATGGGAAAAATATTCAGACGATAAAACAAATCTTCACGAAAAGAACCTTCATCAATACGAATCGGTAAGTCACGATGTGTTGCTGCAATAATACGAACATCTGCTGACAAACTTTTGTTACCGCCGACGCGTTCATATGAACGTTCTTGTAAAACACGTAATAATTTAACCTGCATTGGCAGTGGCATATCACCAATTTCGTCAAGGAACAAAGTTCCTCCTTCAGCCAATTCGAAACGACCTTTACGTGCTGTAATCGCCCCCGTAAATGCACCTTTTTCATGACCAAACAATTCAGATTCTAACAACTCAGCTGGAATCGCACCACAGTTAAGCGGCATAAAAGCATATCCATTGCGCAGTGAACATAAATGAATACACTGAGCGACCACTTCCTTTCCTGTACCAGACTCACCTAAAATTAAAACTGTTGCATCAGTTTGTGCGACTTGATTAATTAAATTTTTAACTGCCACCATGGGAAGGCTGACACCAATTAGCTGTTCAAGCGGATTCACTACCACCCCCAAAAAAAGATACAAGCTAGCATATAAAAACTCGACATCTTAGTAAAACATTGTTAGATGTGTTTGTTTATACACTAAAAAAGCAATTGTGTCAAAATTTTGTCAGCAAAAAATAGGCTAGATTGTAATAGTCAAATGTTTTTGTACTTACTTTGTTACTGCTTAGTTAAAGCAACGCATCTTAAGTTTGAGGCAATCGTAACAATAGTTAAATATTCTGTTAAAATATTCATTTTTGAATCTGCTAGCTTGGAGAAAGTTAATCAATGTTAACCAAATCATTGCTTTTAACAGTAACACTGTTGCTTAGTAGCTACTCCTTAGCTTCTACTGATGGAATTGTTGTACCTGATCCGCCCCAACTTGCTGCAAAAGCATGGGTGTTAGTGGATTTTGATAGTGGGCGCATTTTGGCAGAGCATAATGCCAACGAGCAGATCGAACCAGCATCACTCACTAAAATTATGACTAGTTATATTATCTTTCATGAAATAAATGCTAATCGTCTTAAACTGGATGACATGGTTACAATCAGTAAAAATGCATGGCAACAACCTGGTTCTCGCTCTTTTGTTAATGTTGGCTCGCAACTACCCGTAGAAATATTAGTAAAGGGAATGATTATTCAATCAGGCAATGACTCCACTGTTGCTTTAGCTGAAAAAGTGGCTGGCAATGTTGAAGCATTTGCACAACTCATGAATGAGTATGCTCAAAAATTGGGTATGAATAATACTCATTTTGTAAATCCTACAGGCTTACCTGACCCAACACACTTAACCACAGCAAACGACATTGTTAAAATGGCCAGCGCCGTTATTAAAAGTTTCCCTGAAGAATATAAAATTTACTCACAAAAAGAGTTTGTTTGGAATAATATCCGTCAAGCCAATCGCAATCGTTTATTATGGCAAGATGAATCCGTTGATGGCATGAAAACAGGGCATACTGAATCAGCAGGTTATTGCTTAGTAGCTTCAGCAAAACGAGGAGGAATGCGATTAGTCACGGTGCTCTTAGGTGCTGAAAGCGAAAAAACGCGTGCACAAGAAACACAAAAATTACTTAACTACGGTTTTCGTTTTTATGAAACACATAAACTATATCAAGCAAATCAAGAACTCCAAAAAATCCATGTTTGGCAAGGTGAAAAAGAAGGCTTAGCAATTGGAACAGCAGATGCTGTATATCTTACTATTCAACGTGGTCAATACGATAATTTAAAACCTGTTATTGAGTTCCAGTCGGAAGTAATAGCACCAGTTAGTAAAGGACAAGTAGTGGGTACACTTAAAGTATCGCTTACCGACAAAGAGCTGGCTAATATACCACTCATAGCGCAAGAAGACATTCCACAAGGCGGTTTTTTTAAACGCGTTCTCGATCAAATAAAATTAAGTATCGAACACCTACTCGCTAAAAACAAATAACAAGGATAAGTGCACAATTATGAGCAGCACACAACTTCACTCTATCCCTGAAGACCCAAAAGAGTCTTTGCTGGTTTTTCCCTGTTCTTTTGTCGTGAAGGCAATGGGGCGTGCTGAAGGCAATTTTGTTGCCTTGGTTACTGATATTGTGAGTCAGCATGTACCCAATTTAGCAAGCGACGCTGTTAAAACACGTCCCTCTAAGGCGGGAAATTTTACAGCGGTCACGGCTACATTTACAGCGACAAGTCGTGAACAACTTGATGCTATTTATTACGCGCTTAGCGCACATCCAGATGTACTCATGGCACTGTGAGTAGCAACACGTTACACATTCACACTTTGGGTTGTCGACCCTATCAAAGTGTTTGGCAAGAGATGCAAAACTTTACCAACAGTCGCACTAACGATACAGAAGATCAACTATGGCTTGCTATGCACCCAGCCATCTTCACCCAAGGTCAAGCGGGTGATAGTTGCCATTTAGGTAAGCTAGGCAATATTCCTCTTATTCAAACTGATCGAGGGGGACAGGTTACTTATCACGGTATAGGACAGCTTATTTTTTATCCGCTCATTAATTTGAATCGACGCAAGTTGGGCGTAAAAGCGTTTGTTCAACAGCTCGAAAGGATTACCCTACAGTTACTTAGCCTGCATGGTATTGATACTTGTCTACAAGAAGGTGCACCAGGGCTTTATGTTGCTGGACAGAAAATTGCTTCTTTAGGACTTAAAATTAAACGCGGCTGTAGTTATCATGGCTTATCGCTTAATGTTAGTATGGATTTAGAACCTTTTAGTCGCATTACACCGTGCGGTTTAACTGGGATGACCGTTACACAATGGGCAGATCACGCACCAATACTTGACTATACTCAAATTGCGCACGCATGGGCACAACAATTTTCTAACGAACTGGGTTACAGCACCAGTATTACTTATCCACAGGAAGCATCATGGCACTGTCCGACATCCCCGTAGTGAGTACCACCTACCAAGATGCACAACGCAAAGTCCGTTCTTTGCACCTTGAGCACGACCCACACGCTACGCGCAATAACAAACCACGTTGGATTCGATCACAACTTCCTAAAGCGGGTGATATTCACAAAATAAGCCATCTAAAAAATATTATGCGTGAACAAAATTTACACAGTGTTTGCGAAGAAGCTAGCTGCCCTAACTTACCTGAATGCTTTGGTCACGGTACGGCAACTTTTATGATTTTAGGGGATATTTGTACCCGAAAATGTCCATTTTGTGATGTTACACATGGTCGCCCTAACGCCCCAGATCCAGAAGAACCACAAAAGATCGCTAATACTGTTGCTAAAATGGGACTTAACTATATCGTCATCACCTCTGTAGATAGAGATGATTTGCCTGACGGTGGTGCAGGACATTTTGCGGCAGTTATTCGGGCACTACGCGCAACCTGCCCAGAGCTTACTATCGAAATTCTAACACCCGATTTTCGTGGCTGTCTTGATGTCGCTGTCGATATTATCAGCAAAGACCCACCAGATGTGTTTAACCATAATCTTGAAACCGTTCCTAGTCTTTATCGTCGCGTCCGCCCTGGTGCTGACTATCTGCACTCGCTACGTCTCTTACAAAACATTAAACAACGATTACCCACGACTCCCACTAAATCAGGACTCATGCTCGGTATAGGAGAAACTGATGAAGAGCTGCATCTTTTGCTACAAGATTTGCGTTTACATCAGGTTGAATGGTTAACAATGGGACAATACCTACAACCTACGCCACATCATTTACCTGTTGAGCGCTATGTTACACCAGAACAATTTGATGCCTTAGCACACACGGCTCGTGCGCTTGGATTTTTACAAGTTGCCTCAGGTCCTATGGTGCGTAGCTCATATCATGCCGATTTACAGGCAAAAGGTAAGCTCGTTTGTTAGTCCTAATGTTAAAATAAAACTTATAAAGCTAACTATAATCTAACTAATTGTTGAGCGTCCTTGTGGAAACTGTATTTTTATATGCTTTGGGGTCTTTTCTTGGTGTTTTTGCTATTTATTTGCTAGGCGTATTCGTATCCCCTTTTCGACCTAATAGGATTAAAAACGATCATTTTGAGTGTGGTCTACCTAGCAGTAGCAGCATGGCACAAAAAGCGAATTTTGGTTATTTTGTTTTTGCGATACTGTTTATTGTTATCGATATGGCAGGGTTGTTTTTTAGCCTATTTGTCTTTAGCAACAACACACACGCGCTGACTATGGCTGCACTATTGGCAGGTATTTTATTTGTTGCCCTATCCATTAGCATGAAGGAATACAAAAGTGCTTAAAATTTTAGACTTTTTTAACTACGCCCAAAGTGAAAGCCCATGGATTGTGCATTTTTGTAGCGGTTGCTGTTCACTTGAAATGGCAGCGGCAACAGGTCCTCGATACGATTGGGAACGTTATGGTTATATGCAAACACCCAGCCCTCGTCAAGCCGATGTCATGATTATTACAGGATTAGTGTCTAAAAAAATTCTGCCTGCCTTGTTACGTACCTTTGCTCAAATGCCAGAACCCAGTTATGTGCTTGCTATTGGTGCGTGTGCCTATGATGGCGGTCCTTACAATGAGTCAGTATCGGTTATTAAAAACATGACTGAAATTCTGCCAGCTGATGCCTTTGTCGCTGGCTGCCCGCCTAAACCCGAGGCTATTATTACGGGATTAGACATCATCAAAGAAAAAATGCGCAAAGGCGAACCCAGTGCTGCCAGTCAGGGTGGGCTGTGGAAACAGATGAAGTTTTGATATGAATAATCTACAAACACTTATTAGCCAGTTTAACGTCGCAACTGTCGAACCTTACAAGCAGGTATGGCTCAAGGCAAAACTACACGCATCTTGTGCACTTCTGCCATTAGCAAGCGCATTAAAACGAGAAGGACTCACTAGCCTTATTACTGTGTCTCCAACAGATTTTCCCGATGAAAACCGTATCGAACTAAACTACTTTTTTGAAGACTTACTCACTCGTCGCAATGCATGGATTAAAGTTGATATTCCTCGCAACCTAGAGGCGTGTGAAATTGAATCACTCACCCCTTTATTTCCTAGTGTTAACTGGCATGAGCGAGAAGCCTTTTCGACCTTTGGGGTGCGTTTTATTGGACACCCCGAATTAGATAATATTTTTATCTCCGAAGATTTTTTTGGAAAATTTCCATTCCGTAAAGGGTTTAACTGGCAAGCACACGAAGCGAATCTAATTGAAAATATCAATTGCATTGTCGAGGGGTTTGAGCGCGAACACGATGCAAATGATGCTCGCATGGGTAAAAACTGTTCACACACAACGCTCAATTGGGGACCAACACATCCTGCCAGTGGTCCGCTACGCTTACGGGTAGAAGTCGATGGTGAGGACATTATTAGCGTTAAACCTGATGTGGGCTATGTCTGGCGAGCACTAGAGCATCTAGTAGAAGGCAAGGACTTTGTCGGTGCATTGGTCGCCATTGAGCGTATTTGCTTTATGGACAACACCAATGCCATGATTTGTTACGCACAAGCAGTCGAGGAGATTGCAGGCAAACCCATTACCCCTTTTGCCAGTATGATGCGCGTGATGCTAGGTGAAATTGGACGTGTCGTATCGCATTTAATGGGGATTGGTGGCTTCTTTAATACAATGGGGTTAGTGACGTTACAAATGTGGGCATTGGATGTGCGTGAATACTTCTTGGATGTGTTAGAAGATTATAGCGGTGCACGTATTGCCACAGCATCTATCGAACCTGGTGGTGTACGCTATCCGTTAAAGCTAGCATTATTAGAAACACTAGAAGCTGCCATTGCCAAATACGAAGCAACACGCAGTGAATTTTACGCCATTTTTATCACCAACCCAACCATGCAAAGTCGTGCGACAAAAATTGGTATCGTGACACCAGAAATGGTATTAACTAATGGTTTGTGTGGTGTGGTGGCGCGTGCCAGTAGTGTCAAAACAGATATTCGCCTCGATGAGCCCTATGCAGCTTACGATAAAATCGATATGACCTATATGCTCGCCGAGCAGGGTTCTGCTAAAAATCGATTTGAAGTGTTATTTAAAGAAGTAGATCAATCAATGGATATTTTAAAACAAGCCATTGCTAATTTACGTCAAGGAATCGAATCGGGTGACTATCGCCCCGAAAAAGATGCGATGGTGAGAATTCCAAAAAAACTTCCCGATGGCGAAGCCATTAGCCGTGTCGAATGGTCAAGAGGAGAAATGATGATGCACTTAGTTACCAAAAAAACCAGTGAAACGCCTTATCGTCTCAAAATTAAAGCACCTAGCGTCAACCATACCATGATGTTAGAAACGCTATTGAAAGGACAAACCTTGTCAGATATTCCCTTGATCTTTGGCAGTTTATATATCTGTCAAGGCGACTTGGATCGGTAGGGCATTACATGGAGTTACTCTTTAATATTCTTGTGTTTCCAGGGTTGCTTTTTGTTCTGCTGTGGGCGTTATTTGTCTTTTGGTTTTCACGAAAAGTGCTTGCCTATATTCATAAGCGTGTCGGACCTCATTACAACGGTTATGCTGGTACGCTACAAACGCTATATGATTTTGCTAAATTACTGGGTAAAGAAAGTATCACTCCCCATAGTGTCAATCCCTATTTGTTTGGATTGATTCCATTGCTCGCCCCCACACTAGCGATATTAACGACTGTACTGATTCCTTGGACACCTAACCTTGTGGTAGTCGACACCCAATATGGTGTACTTGCATTAGTGGTGTTAATTGGTATCGAACCTTTTTTACTGTTTTTAACGGGATTTGGCTCAAATAACAAATACTCATTTTTAGGTGGTATTCGTATTCTGACACAAATGATTTCGATGGAAACGTCATTTTTTTTAACAGCCTTATCGCCTGCCTTATTGTTTGGCACAATGAATCTGTTAGAGATTACACAATCAGCAACAGGATTAAGTACCTTAATTTTATTACCGGGTGCATTGTTATTTTTTATTTCCGCTTTGGGGATTTTGGCACAACCACCCTTTAATATTCCCGATGCTGAACAAGAAATTGTTTATGGTTTTTATACTGAATATACAGGAACGAATTATCTACTGCTTAAGTTAGCAGAATTCACCGAATTTTTAATCATCTTTGCTGCAACCATCACGCTATTTTTTGCAGGGTATCGTGGCTGGCTATTTGATGGTTTTGTCATTCTATTGTTTAAGATGCTCATATTAGCAGTTATTATGATTGCAGTACGTGCCTCTACGCCGCGTATTCGCCTAGATCAAATGCTCAGTTTTGCATGGACTTATCTTATTCCACTGAGCTTTTTAAATCTAGCATGGGTCTTGATTGCCAAACTTTATCTGTTAGGTGGTTCGTAATATGTTGCTACAAATTATCAAAAAAATGTTTCGTGTCGTGCGCTCATTAAGACAACCGCGTATCGCAACACAAGATGTGCGCCATCATGCTATGCACTTATCAGCAAATTATCGTGGGCAACACACAATTGACCATGAAGCTTGCACAGGCTGCGATATTTGCGCTGATATTTGTCCTGTACATGCCATTACAATGCTGCAGTTGCCTTTTAAGCGTCGCAATACTGTTCCTGAAGTGAATTTAGCTACCTGTATTTATTGTGGCTTGTGTGAAGATGTCTGCCCAACCAAGCCCGAAAAAGCCATTAAGCTTAGTGGTGGACGTTTCGATATTTTGACAGGAGGCACGCATGCCGATCAAGAGGGATTCTGGTTACGCGCAACGATTCCGCAAAGCTATATCGACAGTCGACTCGCTGAAGAAGAAGCGGCAAGAGTCAAAAAAGAACTAGAAGCGAAGAAAAAAGTAGCCTTAGCAGCTGAGGAAGCACGTCAAAAAGCAGAAACAGAACAAGCGATCAACGAAGGAAGTACAACATGAGCCTTTTAATTTTAATCGCTGTGCTGATATTAGCACTCGCCTCAATTACACTCAAAAAAACAGTACCTGCCATGATTGCATTTGCTTCCATGATGTTTTTGCTTGGCATTTATTACTTTTTGCTCGATGAAAAACTACTAGGGTTGTTACAAATTTTTGTTTATACAGGCGGCATTGTAGTATTGATGCTGTTTGGCATTACCGTTATTGGTGAAACTTTTCCGCAAGCAAAAGCTCGACCTTGGGCAGTTTTATCTAGTATTTTGGTGGGGGGTGCATTCCTCTATTTGGTAACTATGCTACTTGCGAACACCCCAAAACTAACTGAACAATCTAGCAATCAAGCACTCGCCTTTACGGAACACTATGCCGATTTTGTGCTTATTTTTGCTCTTATCGGTGTCAGCTTGCTGTATGGCACAATGAAAATGCTTAAATTTCTGCGCGGTAAACAATATGATTAATATCGAACTCATTTTTGCAGTAACCTTGTTTAGTATTGGGCTATATGGTATTACTTCTAAAAGCGACTTTTTACGCATTTTTTTCTCGCTGGAGATGTTACTTAATGCGGTAATTTTGATGCTTGCAGTCAGTGCCCATCATTTACAGTTAACACAAAATATTGCTTTAGCCTATATGGTGATTGTCTTGGCAACATTAGAGGCTGCTGCGGGCGTGCTCATTTTTATTATTGCCAATAAAATTAGCGATAAAGTAAGTCCTGATGCGTTTAATGTTGATAG
>CAMCGI010000019.1 GCA_945874205.1 Francisella tularensis subsp. holarctica | reverse complement strand
CTCAAGGCGTGCGTGCCCTGTTTCCGATACAGGGTGTTTGTATAGTAACACGCAGCTACTTTTTCCTGATCCTCGCCCCACGCGTCCGCGTAGTTGGTGTAATTGCGCAAGTCCGTAGCGTTCGCTATTGTCAATGACCATCAGCGTCGCGTTGGGGACATTGACACCCACTTCAATTACTGTCGTGGCAACTAATAAGTCCAGCATGCCCGCTTTGAAAGCTTGCATCTGTTTGTCTTTTTCTTTACCACTAAGTTGACCATGCACTAGCCCTACTCGTAATGCAGGGTAGCGACTTTTTAGCCATTGTGCAGTATCGCTGACATTTCGTGCATCCAGTGTTTCACTTTGAATAATAAATGGGCAAACCCAATAAGCCTGTGTTCCCTTTTGACACGCAATAGCCAGTCGATCAGCAACAGCCTCGCGGCGAGTATCAGGGATAACAACAGTTTCTATCAGTTGTCGACCTGGTGGGCGTTCTATCAGGCTACTAATGGTCAAGTCACCATAAAAGCTCATAGCAAGGGTACGGGGTATGGGGGTAGCAGTCATGAGTAGTAAATGAGGCACAAGCGCATTTTTTGTGCCTTTATTTTTGAGCGCAAGACGCTGCTCAACACCAAAGCGATGCTGTTCGTCAACAATGACTAGTCCTAGATTTTTATATTGTACCTGTTCTTGAAATAGGGCATGTGTACCGATAACAATGCTAATGCTACCATCACTAATATCAACCAGTGCTTTGCGTTTGTCGGAGGCTTTACTACTGGCAGTTAGCAGTTGACAACGAATATTTAAGGGCTCAATCCAAGAGGCAAGGGTGCTATGCAGCTGCTCAGCTAAAATTTCTGTCGGTGCCATAATGCTGGTTTGTACGCCACTGTTCGTAGCATGGACAGCCGCAAGTGCTGCGAGTACTGTTTTGCCACTGCCAACATCACCTTGCAGGAGTCGGTGCATCGGATGAGTTTGTATTAAGTCATCACGAATATTTTGCCATGCCTGTTGTTGTCCTTGCGTTAGTGTAAACGGTAGATTAGCAATAAGCTGTGAACAGTTGTCTTTTTTCGGTTCTAAGGCAAAGGCACTGCTATTGGCAAAGGCAGCGCGTGCATTCATAGCTAATAATTGCTGAGCTGTAAGTTCTTCTAGCGCCAAACGTTGAATAGCGGGATGGCTGCCAGCTAGAAGTGTAATAGCATCACCTGGGTTGGCGAGATGAATCGCTGTTAATGCTTGGGTTAAACTCAGTTGGTTTATTTTATTGGGTAATAAGTTAACAGGTGGTGTGGTTTGTAGGCGGTGTAATCCATCTACTATCGCTTTACGCAACAAGCCTTGCTTGAGTGAGCCAATACTAGGATAAACTGCGGTCAATTGAACAGGTAAAGGGGGTGGGTTGTTGTTATCAAATCGGGTAATATTAGGGTGAAGTAGTTCTAATTGATTGTGAAAATCAACGCGTAATTGCCCGAATGCCCGAATGTGTGTGCCTACTTTGGGTAGCGTATGCGCCCAGTTTTGATAGTTGAGAAAACGAAGGTTAAGTGTGAATCCATTGCATTGTAAAGAGAGCAAATACACAGGGCGACGCGCTGGTAATTCTTGGCTGCGACTAATAATGCCTTCGACTTGGATGAGTTGTCCAACATGCAACTGATGGGCTAGTGTCAGTTGGGTGCGATCCTCATAACGCAATGGCAAGTGCAATAACAAATCCCATAGGGTGAAGATGCCCGTTTTGTGTAGTGCATCTTCAGCGGCAGGGCCGATACCGGTGAGTTGATTAATGGGAGTGGATAGCATAAGTTAACTCGGTATTACCAAATCGAGTCGTTGCATGACTGTTTTCATCCATGCAGGGATGCGATGATTTCTTGGTGTGAAATAGTCAAGCCATGCTTGCTGGGTGTCGATTCCCTGCTGCATGAGAAGGCTAGGCTCGTTTTGATGTAAGTACAACAAGGTACATAAATAATAGGCTTGAATAGTAAGCTGGCTTGTTTTGTCAAGTTTTGTCCAACTTTGAAGGATTTGTCTAAATAATTTGGTTCGAGCGGCATCATTCGTCGCATTGAGTGCTTCTAACCAGAGTAGTTCTATAGTAAATCCAGGCTGTTTATGTGCAGATGCTTGTTTAATTTGGGCGACCAATAAGGAGCTGTCCATCATTGTCGATCCTGATGTGGCTAACCATTCATACATCGGGCGGTTTAGATTACTACCCACTAAATAGTCGGTAAATTTATCGGGATAGCGCAAAGCTAGTTGTGCGTAAGTTTCAGACGCTTGCTGACTATGCTGTTGCGCCTGTTCGTAATTGCCCGTATCGCTCAGGTGGTTAGCGAGATTGTGCTGTGACATTGCAAGGTCTGGCTCGTATTTGTCAGGGTTGTGTGTTACTAGCTTTGTGTAAATATTGAGTGTTTGTTTCGCATATTCAAACGCTTGCTCGTAATCACCAACATTACTAAGGTGGTTAGCCAAGTTGCCGAGTGACGTTGCAAGATCTGGCTCGTATTTGTCTGGGTTTTGTTTTGCTAACTTCTGTCTAATATCAAGAGACTGTTGTGCGTGGGTAATTGCCTGCTGATAATCACCCATATTACTAAGGTGGTTAGCTAAGTTATTGAGTGAGCTCGCAAGGTTTGGTTCATATTTATCTGGGTTGTGTGTAACTAGCTTTGTGTAAATATTGAGTGCTTGTTTTGCGTATTCAAACGCCTGCTCGTAATTGCCCATATAGCTAAGACGGTTAGCCAAACTACCGAGTGATGCAGCCAAATAATGTTCATATTTATTAGGCTTCTGTTTCGCAAGTTGCGTATCAATCTCTAGTGACTTATGCGCATAATGTACTGCTTCAGCATACTTTCCAATATGAGATAGGCATATTGCATAATCATTAACGGCTTTAGAAAGTGCCTCTTTGTTGCTAATTGCCGAATTTTTATGGTAATTTTGTTCGCTTTTACGAAATAAGTATTCTGCAATCGAGCAATAAAAATGCCCTAACTGTATAGACTCAGTTCTAATCTGACTGCTTAATTGACCTGCGACCTTGCCTTGATCTTGTGGTTGCAGTTGCTTAAAAGCTTGTTCGGCAATTTTAGGTAGGTTACTCGGTGTTTCTATTGCCACTGCAACCATATCTTTTACACAATGCGTTAGGTTTTCTTTAAGTGCTGCAATCAAGGTTGGCTCTAGTTCGGGATAATGGATACTTAGCCTTGCCAATACCGTTAAACAATACTGTCGTGCTGAATTGGTCGATTGTCCATTGAGCAGAAAATTCAACAGATTGGGCAACTTATCGTGAAGTAGCATATTAGCGACCAACGCCTCTCCCAACAAATCGGGTTTTAACGCTTGTAGCTCTTCTTGTTTAGCTGGATAAAGTCGTTTCAGTGTGTTAAATAAATCAGCAAATTGCGTTTTATTCAGATGCGTTGCTTCAGTAATTTTTTTCCATTGGCTAAAAGCGTCTTCACTGCGTGCAAATCCACCCATAAGGGTGGCAATGACCATGACATTAGCGGCATCTTTGTCGGTGAGGGGCGTTGCTAGCGTTTGCAATAACTGCCACCAATAACGTTTCTCGTGCTGTAACATGGCTTGGGTTAATGCATTAGCAGAATCTCTTTTTTCACCATATAGGCTTAACAATGCCGCCATTTGCAAGTTTAAAGGGCGAGAAAAATAATCTTGCTCTAAGGATAAGTGAATCGTTGGTTGTGTGATGTTTAAACGAGTTGAGAAGGCCTGCAATGCCGCTTCAAACGCTTGAACGCGAGCTTCGACGTCATCATACATAGGGTTAAGTTTGAACGGGCCAGAGCGGGCATAACTACTCAATAAAGTTTGGATGCTACCAGTCGCTTTTGAGGGTAAATCATCCCACCATTCCCCCGCGTCACGAGCAATCAGCAAAATGCGAACAGGTTGTGCATTTGGTACTTTTTTTAGCTCACTGATTAGGCTAATGAGTTGTTTTTGTCTTGTTTCGGCATAGTCCATCACAATTAAAGTGGGGTGTTGTGCTAGCTTCACTTTCAACTCTAAAAAGTTGTGATCATCTGTTTCCAACCATATATGCGCCGTTGGGCGTTTTTGTTTGCACAGTTCTAGTGCCAATCGTGTTTTGCCAATACCGCCTTCACCTGTGATTAAACGCATTGAAATAGAATATTGCGTATCTTCTAACCAAGTTATTAACCTATCTAAATCGGCTTGTCGCGTCGTATCGAAAGGCACTACCTCATTTTCGGCACTTAACAGTTGTGTGGGGGTTAGCTGTTGTGTCAGCGTTATGGGGTGAGCGCTTTCAATTTGTTGTGATGATGTCAACGTCGTATTTTCTGGCATTGAACCCTTTTGCAAAGCCCATTGGAATGCCGAGGCGGCTTGTTCAGCGCAGTTTGACCATGTGTATTTTTCGCTTAGTTGTACTTTAAGAATTCTTGCCGTCTTTTTAGCTGCCTCGATACCTTTAGCAATTTTAGTGACTTTTTCTGATGTACTATTGAGGTCATCTTCTGTAAAAAATGGCTCCTTTGGTGAACCTTGAGGAAAAATAGGATGAACAAAACCAGAATCTAAGCTCGTTGCTAATTTTTCTTCTTGAAGTAACTGATAGACGCCACTTTCTTTCGTTATGATTAAGGGAACACAAGCAGCGATCGCTTCCCACGCTACCAAACCAAATCCTTCGTGCCATGATGGCATTAAAGCCACATGAGACTGCGCTAAATCGCCAAACATGTCCTCTTTTTTTTCGGTAAACGGCATCGGATTTAAGATTACTTGCCCTTGTGCATAGGGGTGAGCAAACTTTTGCAGTTTAGTTTGACTACTTTCATCTAATGCGACACCATAAATAGTTAGTTTTGGGCGTTGAGCTAATAATGTAGTGTCTTGTTTATTTTTAGCATTAGCATGCGCCTTACACACGCCTGCGATACCTAAATAGTCTTGCTTTAATTTTTGGGTTGATTTAGAAAACCTACCGCTCATAAATGCTGTAAAGGTCTGTGCAGGAGCTTTATCCTCAATACTGGCTAAACCAGGCACTAGCATTGAGACTTCTTTACACTGGCCTATGAGATCATATAACGCGCCTTTTAATAAAGGACCTATAGCAAGTACGATATTGGATTCGCTAAATAACGTCTTTTGTTCTGTTTTTTTGTTTATAGCAGACTGCGCATTTTCTGAAAATCCTTCGTAATGTTCATAACTCATGTGATGAATTAGTGCAGATTTAACGCCTAGCGCTGGCGCCAACCCTAATGACAATGCACCTGTAATCAGATCATGACCTAAGCAAATGGTTTTATCTTTTTCGTAGGTAAGAGGCAGACTTATTAACTTTTCTTTCGCTAAGGGAATATGAGAAGCGTTTGGTTTGTCATCTGGATTAGGAAGTTCTAAAGAAACTAGCGTAATGCCTCTTTTCCTTGCTTCTGTGTGGTCTTCTTCGCTAGCATGAACAACGATACAGATAACCTGAGTTTTTCCTGTGTATGCAAGGGCGAAGGCTTCTAAAAAATCAGTATTAAAACTATTAATGCCGCCGTGCTTACTGCCCCATGCTGTCGCAATAGAAATGAGTGTATGCATATTGCTGTATTCCTGCTTAATGGGGTGAAACCCAGTTTTCAAGTCTTAATCCATTGACGTGCTCAAATTCTTTGGTGTTGTTGCTCACCAATATCAGCCCTTGACTACGTGCATGACCCGCTAACATCATATCGTAAGGACCAATCGGTGTGCCTAAACGGTAGCGTTCGGCACGAATTTGACCGAAATGGTGGGCAGCAGTCTCATCGAAAGCTAAGATTTCTAGGCGGGCGAGCATGTTTTCAATATCGGCAAGATTATGTTCGGGATAGGCTGACTTTTCTGCGCCATAAACCAATTCACCGACAGTAATACTTGAAATAGCGAGTTGTCCGTAGTGACGATTAAAGACTTCTCGCACCATTGGCGGGCGGTTTTTGATGGTATAAATAAGGATGTTGGTGTCGAGGAGATACTTAATCACAATGAAGCTCTGTGCTGATCAGCTTCTTGGTTTCGCTCATTCATAAAGTCATCGCTAACACCCTCGGCATTAAACCAGTCGTCCCAAGCATTTTCGATGGGTAGAATTAGGCGACCCTTACCCTGACGAATGATGGTGATTTCTTGTACAGAATCGGGCATGGCGACTGCTTTAGGTAAGCGCACCGCTTGCGATTGATTACTTTTAAATAATCGTGTTTTCACTTGACCCATCATGCATCTCCAATAGTGGATATGTTTTTAGTATATCCTATGTTAAAGATAATAATGGGTCAAGTGTTAGTTATTAATAACTATCAACAACCGCTACACCATCGGCTTCAACTAATGCACCGCGTGGTAATGCTGATACTTGCACTGCTGCACGAGCTGGATAAGGTTGAGGGCAGTATTGCGCCATAATGTCATTAATTAACGCAAAGTGTCCTAGGTCAGTTAAGAAGATATTAAGTTTAACGACATCCTTCATATCACCACCTGCTTCGATAATGACGGCACGTAGGTTTTTGAACACTTGATGCGCTTGCGCTTCAATACCTTCTACCATTGTCATATTGTTTGGGTCTAATCCAATTTGCCCTGATAAGTACAAGGTATTACCAGCACGTACTGCTTGAGAATAGGTGCCAATTGCGGCAGGTGCGTTGGTTGTTGCGATAATTTGACGCATAGCGTGATTTCCTTAATGAGTGAGTTACTAAACACAAGCATAGCGCAAAGGCATAATCGATGACAATCCTTAATGCTTAGCAAATATAGGTGTAAACATTGGCAGAAGTAAACGGTTGCCGTACTCGCTTAAATGGTCATCATCAAAATACCACGGCTGACCATCACGCGAACCGTAACAATACGCTTTGTCACACAAATAAGGTAGTGGATTTAAAATCGTTGCACCACAGCTTGCTGCTGCCTCATCTTGAATTGACCACACAAAAACATTGCGTTGTTGATAGTCGCTTAACAGAATTTTAATGTCACCATCAACTTGACCTAGCAACATCGCGCGACCTAGTCGCTTAGGGACATCAATTTTATCAGTTCCGTAAATGCATTCAGGAGACCCTGTTTCATTAGCAGCTTCGTGACAGACCAATTTACGACTATCGTAGTTTAGGCTTTCTTTGACAGCTAATTCGACATTAGCAGGCATACGATTGGTAAATTCGACACGTTGCACACTCATTGCTACACTAGCGATAATGATAACCGAAACACCAATTGCCATAATTTCGTAGCGAAAGCGAGTGGCAGATAATAAACGTCGCGTGGGTACTTCAACCCACATGTAGGATAGATGAGCAAATAGCAAACTCATCAGCATTGCGCCTATTATCCAAGGTAACTCTATCGTTAAGTTCGCAAAACCCAGTGCGACAACCAACGGCCAATGCCATAAATATAACGAATAAGAGCAATCACCTAACCATTGTGTAATGGGATTAATCGTAAGTAGATTGGTTTGTTGGTTCGCTAATATAATGAGCGCTGTGGCTAGTACGGGTGGAAATGCCCAGTTTCCAATCCAAGTTGCTTCGCTTGATAAAATAATTAAAGATGTTAAAAACAACCCCCATCCTAACCAGTGTAACGTTGTTTGTTGGATATTACTAAAGTTATGCTGTTGTTGAAGTAGGAGCGCTAGCCCACCCATTGAAAGTTCCCAGCCGCGTGTCGGAAGCATGTAAAAAGCAGTAATGGAATCTGTTGGTGTGATACGGTTATTTAATACTAACGAAATAACGAATAAAATGCTTAATCCTAGCCAAAGTGTGCTTTTTCTAGGACGCAGATACCATAAAACAGTCAGTATAATTGGGAAAATAACGTAAAACTGGAATTCAATTGCCAATGACCATGTATGTAATAACCATTTTTCACGTGCAGCACTGTCGAAGTAGCCAGCTGTTAGCCAGTAATAAATATTTGATGAAAAGCTTAGTGCATGTGTCGATTCAGCCGCTAATGCTTGATAATCGGGTGTAGGTAATAAAAACCAGCCTAGCAACAATAAACTGCTAATAAGCACCATCAGTGCAGGGAAAATACGTCTAATTCGTGCTAAGTAAAACTGCCAAATTGAAAAGTTACCTTTGGTTAATCCTTTGACAATAATAGCCGTCATTAAATAACCAGATATGACAAAAAAATGTCAACTCCAATAAAACCTGCACTCATACCCGTTATTTAAAAATGGAATAACAACACAGCCACAATTGCCCACGCACGTAGCCCATGATAGATAATGGGAGAAGGTAGATGGTTCATAGTGCGCTCCAAATTATAGTTAATCTATTGTTAATTAAGATATAAAAAATAGATTGTGCTATATAGAAAGTTCTTGTAGTGTGGATAACATATTATTTTTTTTATAAAATAGAGATCATAATTATATCAGCATTATTTCAGTGTCATGTTATGATTATTGCCATTGAGTTTTTAGGGTATGAGTGGCAATGTTATCAGTATTTTGGTTTAATTGGGTGAGTTTACTGTTCGATACTGCGCCTTACGTTATATTATGGTTGTTGTTTGAGATGTTCTTATATTGCCGCTTGCCACATTATTATCCTTTAGCGTTAAAAATAAAAATAAAGATGAGTGCTCGTTATACTTTTGGAAAATTGTGGGATAAAAGCTGGTATTGGCAATTGATTGGTATCAGCGTGTTTGCAGCACTTGCTTTGGTTTTGCCTGATAATATTAAAGAAATGGCAGGGTTGGTATTCGATGCTAATTATCATCCCAGTTGGCTATCAATTATTAGTCTCGCTTTTTTAGCGATACTAACGTTAGCTCGACTGCTTAAGCGTGCTTTTCCCAATGGCGGCGGCGGGTGTGATGATGGCAATTGCTCGATAAAATAGGAAGCAGGATTGATGCAAAATATTTATTTAATCATTATTGGTGATGAGATTCTATCGGGTCGTCGCGAAGATAAACACTTTGAATTTGCTCGGGGTTTGTTGGCAGAACGTAATCTTATTCTTGCAGGTGTGCGCTATGTTGGCGATGATACTAGTGAGTTATTACGTGTGCTTAAAGAAAGTTTTGCTCGCTCTAATAGTATTACTTTTTCATTCGGTGGTATTGGGGCAACGCCAGACGATAAAACGCGTCAAGCGGTTGCAGCAGCTTTGGCATTACCCATGGTGCGACATGAGAGTGCTGTGCGTGAAATCGAAATGCAGTTTGGTGAGGATACTTATCCTATTCGGGTACGCATGGCAGATTTTGTAGAGGGCGCTGAATTAATTCCCAATCCTGTTAATCGTGTTGCAGGATTTTCTATTGCACAACATTATTTTATGCCAGGTTTTCCACAAATGAGTTGGCCAATGATGCGCTGGGTACTTGATACTTACTATCCTGACTTACAAGGTGAAGTACAAGTAGTTGAGCGTATTGTTATTGAAAATCAATCGGAATCACTTTGGGTTGAGTGGATGGAGTCGTTTGAGCGGCAATTTCCAAAATTAAAACTTTACAGTTTGCCACATATTGGCGATGATGGTTCTCGTCATATTGAGTTGGGGTGTGTTGGTGCCCCAATCTTAGCTAAAGAGGGTCTTATGGCAATAAAAAATGAGCTTGTAAGACGTATGATTGTGCAGTAAATTAAGGCGATTACAATGTATTACTTTTTGTTTATTAATTTTAAAAATGCTATGATTACAATTAATTTTATTTAATTAGGACTGTGCTGTGTCTGCTTCTCTTTCCTCTCACCTGAGTTCTGGTCTTCATGCACTTGGTTTAGTACAGAGTGATATACAGCACAGCCAGTTACTTGCCTATCTCGCTCTTTTGCAAAAGTGGAACGCTACTTATAATTTAACAGCTATTCGAGATCCACAAGATATGCTGGTAAAGCATGTTTTTGATGCGCTTTCTGTGCAATCTCATCTGCCTTCTGCTGGTCGTTGGATTGATATTGGTAGTGGTGGTGGGATTCCTGGTTTAATTTTGGCAATAGCCGATCCATCACGTCAGTGGACACTGCTTGATAGTAACGGCAAAAAGACACGCTTTTTAACGCAAGCAACCTTAGAGTTGGGATTGACTGATCGTGTTAGTGTCGTTCATGCACGAGCACAAGAGCATCATCAACGTTATGATGGTATTATTGCTCGTGCTGTTACTGAATCAGCTGATTTTATTGCTTTTACAGAACACTTGTGTGATGAGCAGGGAAGTTGGTGGTTAATGAAGGGACAGTATCCGCAAGCAGAGCTAGCGCAGCTTCCTTCTAATATTCTTAGTCAAACAACTGAATTAAGTGTGCCAGAGTTAGATGCGCAGCGTTGGTTGGTACGTTGTCAACGTCAAGTTGAGTAAAAGATTGTGCATAGATAGTGTTTTTTTTGTTACGCGCTACTATATATAGCTTTTTGTATTTATTATTGCGCTCTAATCTTGCTAGAAGATAGAGATTAACGGTATTATAGGCAGGATTTAGTTGTGTTTTTAGGATACCATGAGCGATAAACCTGAACCAAAACCCATGAACTTGCTTTTGATTAGCGCAGGTTCGATATTCACATCTATGGTAGTAGCAGGATTTTTAGTTGGTTATTGGATAGATACGTGGTTTGATACACAACCGATTGGGTTGATGGTATGTGGTGTTATGGGGTTTATTGGTGGTGGTCGTAAGGTTTACGATTTATTAATGAAGATGCCTTCGTGATGCAGTTAAATTTAAAGCCATTGTTGGCGTGGAAACTAATTTTTGGCGGTCTGGTGTTGGTCGTATTTGGTATTTTTTCGCCAATGAGTGTGCCAGCCAGCAGCTACGGTTTAATGCTTGGATTGTTGAATGTTGGGCTGTTAGGATTGACCATGCGCATTGCTAATGCGCGTGCAGAGACAGACCCTCGACAAAGCATGTGGATATTATATGTCAGTGCTGCCATTCGATTTGTTGTATTGGCTGTTTGTTTTGTAGTTGGTATTCAGGGGTTCGGACTTGATCCTATGCCTTTGGTTGTTACCTTCATTGCAATGCAGCTTGCGCAAATAATGGCATTACGTGGCAAAAAACGACTTACAGATTAAAGGAAAGGAGCAATAACCTTGAGTGCAGAAAAGATGGGAACGGTGGAGTATATCCAGCACCACCTTGCGAATAATGCGATTGGTGAAGGGTTTTGGACGTTTCACTTGGATACGATTTTTGTTAGTATTGCACTTGCAGCACTGATTATTTTTGTAGCGATGCGTTTAGCAAAGCGTTTAGAAGCAGATGTGCCAAGTGGTTTTCAAAATGGTGTTGAGGGAGTGCTCGATTTTGTCAGCGGACAAGTTCGTGATACTTTTCCTGGTAAAAATGCTTTAATTGCCCCTTTAGCCTTAACCATTTTTGTATGGGTATGGTTAATGAATTTTATGGATTTAGTCCCTGTTGATTTGGTTCCTTTGCTAGCGCAAATGGTAACAGGTAATGCAGATTTTCATTTAAAGCTTGTCCCAACAACAGATCTTAATACAGCGATGGCAATGTCCTTAACTGTGTTTGTTTTAGTGTTGTATTACAACATTAAAGTTAAAGGTATTTTAGGCTTTATTAAGATGTTTTTATTTCATCCTTTTGGTAAGTGGTTTATCCCATTTAACGTTGTAATGACGCTAATTGAAGAAGTATCTAAACCACTTTCATTAGGATTACGACTATTCGGCAACATGTTTGCTGGAGAACTGGTGTTCCTGCTGATCGCCTTGATCGGTGGTACGCTTGCAGTGGGTATTGGTGCGCTTTTTTGGGCTCCTTTACAAGCATTGCTTGACTTGGGCTGGTTGATTTTCCACTTGTTGGTTATCACATTGCAGTCCTTCATCTTTATGGTACTGACTATTGTCTACTTAGGCATGGCGCATACCGAGATGGACGATCACTAACTTTTTTATCAACTTTTAACTTTAAAATTTAACCAAGGAGATCCTTACTTATGATCACTCCAGATATGATTGCAAGCATCTACGCTGCTACTGCTATCGGTGTCGGTGTTATTCTAGCTGCAGCTGGCTTGGGTTCAGCTATCGGCTGGGGCCTAATTTGTTCTAAAACATTGGAAGGCATTGCGCGCCAACCAGAAATGCGTCCTGCATTGATGACAAATATGTTCATCTTCGCTGGTTTGATGGAATCATTCCCTTTCATCATTTTGGCTTTTGCTATGTGGTTCCTGTTCGCTAACCCATTCGTTGGCGCAATGAAGGCTGCTTTAGGCGCTTAATTTGTGGTTAAAGGGAGTGCTTGTGCATTTCCCTACCAAGGTTTTTGTGTTAACCAACCTTAGGGGCGAACCGTGAGTATTAATGCTACGCTCTTGATCCAGATGGTTGCCTTTGTGCTTCTTATCTGGTTCGTGAACAAGGTCCTGTGGGGACCAATTTCCAAATTGATGGAAGAGCGTCAAAAGCGCATTGCCGACGGCTTATCAGCCGCTGAAAAAGGCAAGCGCGAGCTCGAAATGGCAGAAAAGCGCGCAAAAGAAGTGCTTAAAGATGCCAAAGAGCAGGCTCAAAACATGATTGGCCAAGCCGAAAAGCGCGCTAACGAAATCGTTGACGACGCTAAAACCAAAGCACAGGAAGAGGCCGACCGCGTTCGTGCTGGTGCACAAGCAGAATTGGCCCAAGAAGTGGCAGCTGCGCGTGAACAGTTACGCTCAGAAGTCGCTCAACTGGCTGTGGCAGGTGCAGGTCAGATTTTGGCAGTCGAGATTGATGCTGCGAAGCATCAGGAAATTCTCGATCGTCTTGTCAAACAGATTTAACTTCTGGGTAACGCTATGGCAGAGTCACAGACACTGGCGCGTCCTTATGCTGAAGCCGTTTATGGCTTGGCGCGCGAACAAGGGTCAGTAGCTGTATGGGGTGGACAACTGTCTACGCTTGTCAGCATTACGACCGAATCCCAGATTAGCGATCTGATCAACAATCCCAGTGCGCCTACAGGTGTGGTGGCGGGCGTGGTTAATACAATAGGTGCAAGTCTCTTAACTGATGAGGCAAAGCATTTAGTAGAAACTATGGCTGCTAATCGTCGCTTGGCGACATTGTCTGAAGTTCAAGTGCAGTTTAATGCACTAGCATCTGAAGATGAAGGTCGTGTTCAAGCACAAGTTACGTCAGCGACAAAAATGTCTGCTGCGCAACAAAAAGCGATTAAAACTGCCCTAGATGCAAAATGGTCTGCTAATGTGGAGATTGTTTTTCACATTGAGCCGTCATTAATTGGCGGTGCGATTATTAAAGCACGCGATTGGGTTATCGATGGCTCGGTTGCAAGTCAGCTCAAGAAGCTGTCAGCAACCCTTGCCCAGTAAGGTATAGAGGAACAAACATGCAACTGAATCCTTCTGAAATCAGCAGTCTGATTAAAGAACGCATCGCTGGCTTCGCTGCAGCACCAGAATCTGGTTCTGAAGGCGTTGTCATTAGCATTGCCGACGGTATTGCTCGCATTTATGGCTTGTCCGATGTCATGTATGGCGAAATGGTGCAGTTCGATGAAAATGTATATGGTATGGCGTTAAACTTAGAACGCGACTCCGTTGGGGTTGTTGTTTTAGGTGACTACACTAATATTGCCGAAGGTCAACGCGTTAAGTGTACTGGCCGTATTCTTGAAGTACCAACAGGTCCAGCATTATTGGGTCGTGTTGTTGATGCTTTGGGTACACCTATTGATGGTAAAGGTCCTTTAGTTGGTGACATTATTACTTCTCCTATCGAGCGTATTGCGCCAGGCGTTATTGCACGTCAAAGCGTTGATCAGCCGATGATGACAGGTATTAAGTCAATCGATTCAATGATCCCAGTGGGTCGTGGTCAACGTGAGTTGATTATCGGTGACCGTCAAACAGGTAAAACAGCAATTGCTATTGATGCCATCATTAACCAAAAAGGCAAGGGTGTTCCTTGTATTTATGTAGCGATGGGTCAAAAAGCATCTTCAGTTAAGAACACTGTTCGCAAACTAGAAGAAGCTGGTGCAATGGAATACACAACTGTAGTTGCTGCTAACGCGGCTGATCCTGCTGCAATGGTATTTTTGGCTGCCTACGGTGGTTGTGCGATGGGTGAATATTTCCGTGATCGCGGTGAAGATGCGCTAATTGTTTATGATGATTTGTCTAAGCAAGCAGTTGCTTACCGTCAAATTTCATTGCTATTACGTCGTCCACCAGGTCGTGAAGCTTACCCAGGTGACGTATTCTATCTCCACAGCCGTTTGTTAGAACGTGCTGCGCGTGTAAATGCTGACTATGTTGAAGCTTACACTAAGGGTGCTGTAACGGGTAAAACAGGTTCATTGACGGCACTACCAATCATTGAAACACAAGCAGGTGATGTATCTGCTTTCGTTCCAACAAACGTAATCTCGATTACTGATGGTCAAATTTTCTTAGAAACCAGCTTGTTTGCACAAGGTATTCGTCCTGCGGTTAACGCGGGTCTGTCAGTATCGCGTGTAGGTGGTGCTGCGCAAACTAAGATTATTAAGAAGTTTGGTGGTGGTATCCGTTTAGACTTAGCTCAGTACCGTGAATTGGCAGCCTTTGCTCAATTTGCATCTGATTTAGACGAAGCAACACGTAAGCAATTAGAGCGCGGTAAGCGCGTGACTGAGTTGATGAAGCAGAAGCAATTCTCACCTTTATCAATTGCTGAAATGGGTATTTCATTGTATGCAGCAACTGCGGGCCATTTAGATGACGTTGACGTGTCTAAAATTGGTGCGTTTGAAGCAGCATTACACGCTTACTTGAATAGTAACCACAAAGACTTGGCTGATAAAATCAACGTGAAGGGTGACCTGAACGATGATATTATGGCTGGTTTGAAAGACTGTGTGGTCGCATTCAAGGCTAATGGCGTTTACTAAGTAAAGAGGGTGATGCCATGGCAAGCGGAAAAGAGATTCGCGGTAAGATTGCGAGTATCAAAAATACGCAGAAAATCACCAAGGCCATGGAGTTGGTTGCGGCGTCTAAAATGCGCCGCGCTAAGCAACGCATGGATGCTGCACTCCCATATGCTGATAAAATCAAGCGCGTAATCGGGCATTTGACATTAGCTCATCCCGAGTACAAACATGTATTTATGGCTGTACGTCCTGTAAAGCGTGTTGGCGTTGTCGTCATCACGTCGGATCGCGGTTTGTGTGGTGGCTTGAATACCAACTTATTACGTCGACTTGCGTCGCGTGCTAAGGCATGGAAAGCAGAAGGTGTAGAGGTTTCATTCAGCGTTTTAGGTAACAAGGGTGTGAGTTTTTTCAAGTCCTTTGGCGGTGACGTTGTCGCAACAGCGAGTGGTTTGGGTGACAAGCCACGTATGTGCGATTTGATCGGTAGCGTGAAAGTGATGTTGGCAGCTTACGAGCAAGGTGAAATTGATGAATTGTGGGTTATGTCCAATAAATTCATTAATACCATGACTCAGCAGCCCACAATGCATAGGGTTTTACCTGTTGCAAAAGAGGATGTTACTGAATCGCATGGTCATTGGGATTACTTGTATGAACCTGAAGCCAAAGATGTGTTAGAAGCGCTATTAATGCGTTATGTTGAATGCTTGGTGTACGCAGCAACAGTGGAAAACGTTGCTTGTGAGATGTCGGCACGTATGATTGCGATGAAGAATGCAACAGACAATGCTGGTAAGTTCATTAAAGAACTCCAATTGGCTTACAACAAAGCGCGTCAAGCTGCGATTACTGCCGAAATTTCTGAAATTACGGCTGGTGCGGCGGCGGTTTCTGGTTAAGGTTTAGCAACTATAGAGGTTTGCGTTATGAGTTCTGGAAAGGTTTTGCAAATCATCGGCGCGGTAATCGACGTCGAGTTTAAGCAAGCTGACATGCCTAAGGTGTATGATGCCCTGATGATTGAATCATTAGGTCTGACCTTAGAAGTGCAACAGCAAATTGGTGGTGGTGTCGTTCGCACAATTGCGATGGGCTCATCGGATGGTTTAAAACGTGGTATGCCTGTTGTCAATACAGGTCACCCAATTTCGGTGCCAGTTGGTGCAGCTACGCTAGGTCGTATTTTCGACGTATTGGGTAATGCAATCGACGAAGCAGGTGATGTGAATGCTGATGAGAAGCATCCTATTCACCGCAAAGCGCCTCGCTTTGACGAATTAGCACCTTCTACTATCTTGTTAGAAACAGGTGTCAAAGTTATTGACATGCTTGTTCCTTTCGCAAAAGGCGGTAAGATCGGTCTATTTGGTGGTGCGGGCGTTGGTAAGACAGTAAACATGATGGAGTTGATCAACAACATTGCTAAAGCACATGCAGGCTTGTCTGTATTTGCTGGTGTTGGTGAGCGTACTCGTGAAGGTAATGACTTCTACCACGAAATGAAAGACTCTGGCGTACTTGATAAAGTAGCTATGGTGTACGGTCAGATGAACGAGCCGCCTGGTAACCGTTTACGTGTTGCCTTGACTGGTTTGACAATGGCTGAATATTTCCGTGATGAAGGTCGTGATATTCTGTTCTTCGTTGATAACATTTATCGCTATACTTTGGCGGGTAATGAAGTGTCAGCGTTGTTGGGTCGTATGCCTTCTGCGGTAGGTTATCAGCCAACACTGGCAGAAGAAATGGGCTTGGTTCAAGAACGTATTACGTCAACTAAAAATGGTTCGATCACATCGATCCAAGCGGTTTACGTTCCTGCGGATGACTTGACAGATCCAGCGCCTGCTACGACGTTTGCTCACTTAGATGCGACTGTTGTATTGAACCGTTCGATTGCAGAACAAGGTTTGTACCCTGCGATTGATCCGTTAGATTCAACATCACGTCAGTTAGATCCGTTAGTTGTGGGTAGTGACCATTACGAAGTAGCGCGTGCTGTGCAACAAACATTGCAACGTTACAAAGAGTTGAAAGATATTATCGCGATTTTGGGTATGGATGAATTGTCTGAAGAAGACCGTTCAGTTGTTACTCGTGCGCGTAAAATTCAGCGCTTCTTGTCACAACCTTACCATGTAGCAGAAGTGTTTACGGGTGATAAAGGTCGTTATGTGACATTAAAAGAAACATTAGCTGGCTTTAAGATGATTCTTGCTGGTGAATTAGATCACTTGCCAGAACAGGCTTTCTACATGGTTGGTAATATCGATGAAGCCATCGAGAAAGCTAACAAGATGGCATCCAAGTAAGGAGGACAGACTATGTCCGCAACCATGCAATTGGATATCGTCAGTGCTGAAGGGCTAGTTTTTTCTGGAAAAATAGATCGTTTTTTTGCTTTGGCAGCAAATGGTGAGGTGGGGATTCTTCCTCACCATGCCCAGTTTCTCACCATATTAAAACCTGGTGAAGTGCGTGTTGTTACTGGTAATGAAACAAGTTATTTTTACGTTTCAGGTGGTATGCTCGAAGTTCAGCCCGATGTGGCAACGATTTTGGCAGATACTGCGATTCGTGCAAAAGATTTAGATGAAGCAGCAGCACAAGAAGCAATTCAACGTGCAAAAGATGCGATGGATAATGCAAAGTCAGATTTGGACGTAACACGCGCTCAAACAGAATTAGCAGAAGCTGTAGCACAAATGACAACGTTGAGTCGCTTCCGCGACCAGCTGAGCAAACAAGGTTTAATGCATTGATTTTGTTCATCGATATTAAAAAAGGAGACTTAGGTCTCCTTTTTTTTATAAAAACTAATTAATTGTTAAGTGTTTTTTTGTACTTAGTTGATATGTATTGTAGAATGTATGGATATATAACTTCTTAGAGAATTTTAGCACTATGATAAATAAGTTTTTTTCATATTTAATCCAAATATTTATAAAAATAATGAATTATACGCAAGTTACGCGTTGGGTTATGCAGCGTTGGTTTTCATTAAGTTTATATGCTCAGTTGATGTTGGGTTCTGGTGTGTTATTGATTGCAATTGGATCTGCAGCTGCATTTTGGAATATTGCACAACAAGAAAAATCAATTATTGCGCTCAGTGAACAGCAAATTTTGTCTTTAGCTAAGGTAATGGCAAATGCGAGTTCGACTGCATTAGAAACAAATGATTTTTTA
>CAMCGI010000018.1 GCA_945874205.1 Francisella tularensis subsp. holarctica | reverse complement strand
CTGCTTGATAGTTGCTAATCACTTTAGGTGCATCATCAACTAACCAAATTTCTTTATCGCTCGCTTGTTCCGAGCCAGAAAACAAGGTAATGGCTTCATTAACCGCTTCTTGTTGTTGGCGAAAATCGAGAATATTGCCCCAAGGTTTGCTATCGTTCAGAATACGATTGGTACGCGAAAAGGCTTGAATCAGACCGTGATATTTAAGGTTTTTATCGACATACAAAGTATTCAAATACTTAGAGTCAAAGCCTGTCAGTAGCATATCCACCACAATGACAATATCAATCTTCTGTCCGTGAACTAGGTCGTATTGTTGGTCTTTAATGCGTTTTTGAACATCTTGGTAGTAATTATCGAAATGTCCAATGTCATGATTAGCGCTATATTGAGCGTTATAGTCAGCAAGAATGCTTTTTAATGCTGTTTTTTTGCCTTCTGGATCAATTTGGTTGTCTGCTTGCTCAGTAGGTAAGTCTTCTTGAATTTGCACTACGTCTTTGTTGCCATCGGCTGGTGGCGAAAAGACACAAGCAATCGTTAATGGCACATAGTCAGGATGCTCGGCAAGGTGTTGCGCTTGCATGGCTTTGAATAGCGCATGATACTCAATCGCGTCGTTAATGGATGCCGTTGCCAGCACGGCATTAAATTTACGCCCTGCAGTGGCAATATCGTGTTTTTCGAGAATCGCTTTAATCACCGCTTTTTTCGCTAAGGCTTCGCCTGTTTTAACCTTACTGCCTGCATCTGGCTTGAAATAATCGACACGGAAGCGCAATACATTTTGGTCATCGATGGCGTGGGTAATGGTGTAGGCGTGCAATTCCTTCTGGAAAATATCTAAAGTGGTCACTGCCGAGGCTGTTTTGCCTTCAATTTGCTGATAAGTCGAATTTTTATCAAAAATCGGTGTCCCTGTAAAGCCAAATAACTGTGCATTAGGGAAAAAGGCTTTAATGGCTTTATGATTTTCACCAAACTGCGAACGATGACACTCATCAAAAATAAATACAATGCGCTGAGAGCTTAAACTGGCAAGGCGTTCACGATAGTTGCGTTTTCCTGTGTCTTCTAATGCCAATCCTAGTTTTTGAATGGTGGTAACGATCACTTTATCGGTATAGTCATCGGATAACAACCGTTCAACCATCGTGTCGGTGTTGGTATTTTCTTCAACACAGCCTTCTTGAAATTTGTTAAATTCTTCGCGCGTCTGACGGTCTAAGTCTTTACGGTCAACGACAAACAAACATTTATGAATATTGGGATTTTCTTTAAGTAAAGTCGATGCTTTAAACGAGGTCAGTGTTTTACCACTACCCGTAGTATGCCAAATAAAACCATTACCTCTATTTTGTTCGATACAATCAGCAATCGCTTTGACAGCATAAATTTGGTAAGGTCGCATCAACAACAGTTTCTTTTCACTAGCAACCAATACCATATAACGGCTAATCATTTCCCCTAATAGACACTTGGTCAAAAAAACATCGGCAAAGGCATAAAGTTCGTTGATTTTCTGGTTTTTCTCGTCCGCAAACTGATAAACGGGTAAAAAGCGTTCATCGGCATCGAAGCTAAAATGCGCCCTATTATTATTGGCGAAGTAGTAGGTATTCGACTGGTTACTAACAATAAACAACTGCATAAAACACAGTAGCGTATGCTGATAGCCATTGCCTGCATCGTTTTTGTAATCGACAATTTGCTGCATGGCACGGCGTGGGCTGATATGTAGCGTTTTAAGCTCAATCTGAACCATAGGAATACCATTGATGAGCAATATTACATCGTAACGATGGAAGCTATTATCAGTATTTATCCGCAGTTGATTCACCACTTCAAAATCATTTTTACACCAGTCTTTATTCACCAAGCGATAGAATAACGGCGTACCATCGTCTCGTTCAAAACTATTTTGCTCACGCAAATGTTGGGCATTGGCAAACACATCGGTACTAACGATATGATCTAATAGTCGTTTAAACTCGCTATCCGCCAAATGTACACGATTAAGCGTTTCAAATTTTTGGCGAAAATTTACTTCTAAGCTGGCACGATCACGAATATCAGGGCGATAGCTGTATTTAAGTGATTGCAATTTTTGGATAAAGTGCGCTTCAATATCACTTTCATTCGCTTTCAGTGTCGAACTGGGTTGATCATGGTTATCATATAACATCAGTATTTATGCTCGATAGATTAATGCGCGAAAGTTTACCATTAAATCAATCGACTTATCCATGACGCACCTCCTCACTATGATCAGCTGGCTTTCCACCTGGAAAAATACGACGGATAATAAGATACAAAACGGGCACTAAGAAAATAGCTAAAATCGTTGCCGACAACATGCCTCCCATTACCCCCGTACCAATAGCATGACGACTAGCAGCCCCTGCCCCTGTGGCTAATGCCAAAGGTAAAACACCAAAGACAAACGCAATCGAAGTCATAATAATCGGACGTAGGCGCAAACGACTCGCTTGTACAATTGATTGAATCAAAGTATGCCCTTCTAATTCTAACTGACGGGCAAACTCAACAATCAGAATGGCATTTTTTGCCGCCAAGCCGATAATCACCACCATGCCCACCTTGAAGTAAATATCGTTGGGAAGATCACGAATCATCACTGCCAAAATTTCACCGAACAATCCCAAAGGAACAACCAACAAAATCGCTAAAGGCACAGACCAGCTTTCGTATAAGGCAGCCAAACACAAAAACACCACCAAAATGGATAGAGTAAATAGTAAGCCTGCTTGTGATGATGATAAGCGTTCCTCGTAAGAAGTACCCGACCAATCAAAGCCAATCCCTGCTGGCAAGGAGCCACCGATTTGCTGCATCGCCATCATGGCTTCACCCGTGGTATGCCCTGGTGCTGCACCGCCCGCAATCTTCATCGAGGCTGCCCCATTGTAGCGATCGAGCTTAGGCGCACCGACAATCCATGTTGGTGTGGCGATTTCGGACAAGGCAATCAACTCACCCTGTTTATTACGCAAACGCAGCGATAAAATCGTATCAGGTGTGGCTAAACTGGCTTCATCGACACGCATTTGTACACGCAATACGCGACCATTACGAATAAAGTCGTTGACATATGCCGAGCCTAAACCGACTTGCAACACGTTATTCACGTCGTTCAAATCTAAGCCCAAAGCCTGCGCCTTGTTACGGTCAATGTCGAATAATAACTGACTTGCAAATTCTTTACTTTCAGGACGAACGCTTGCTAACGCTGGCGATTGCATCGCCATACCCAACACCATATTGCGCGCTTCGAGCAGTTTATCCCGCCCCACAGAGCCAATATCCATTAAGCGGAAATCAAAACCACCCACCGCCGCCAATTCAGGAATCGGGGGCGGGTTAATGGCAAAAATCATTGCTTGCTTTATTTTGAAAAATGCCATATTGGCTTTACGCGCCAAGCTTGGTGCATCACTTCCGGGCGCTGTACGCTCACTCCAATCCTTGAGCGACACAAACGCTAAGGCAGCATCTTGCCCCTTACCCAAAAAACTGAAACCCGCTACCGCAATCACCTTATTCACTTCGGGTTGCGAGCGGTAATAGTCTTCTACTTGCGAAAGTACTTCTAATGTCCGCGCTTGTGTGGCATTCGGTGGTAGTTGAATAAGATTAACCAAATAACCTTGATCTTCTTCAGGTAAAAATCCTGTCGGCAATTTGAGGTACATAAATGCGGTGACACCAACAATCAGCGCATAAATAATGCCCATACGAATCGGACGAATCAGAATCGCGCCCACCCAAGCAGTATAGCGATTGGTAAAGCGACTAAACAGCCCATTAAACCAGCCTAATAAACCACTGTGATGCTGCATATCTGACTGACGCAATAAGGTCGTTGTTAAGGCTGGGGTAAGCGATAACGCCAAGAAAGCAGAGAAACCAATGGTCACTACCAACGTCACCGCGAATTGACGATAAATCGCCCCCACTGAGCCAGTAAAGAATGCCATTGGTACAAACACCGCCATGAGTACCAAGGTAATCCCGATAATGGCACTAAAAATTTGCTTCATCGCTTTGCGTGTGGCGGCTTTGGCATCTAGTCCTTCTTCGGTCATGATGCGCTCGACGTTTTCGACGACCACAATGGCATCATCGACCAAAATACCGATGGCGAGAATCATGGCAAATAGTGTTAACACGTTAATCGAATAGCCCATGAAATAGAGTCCGAGCATCGTACCCATCAACGATACAGGCACAACTAAGGTCGGAATAATGGCAGCGCGCAAGTTGCCCATAAACAACCACATGACCAAAAATACCAATAAGAAGGCTTCAAGCAGCGTTTTAATCACTTCACGAATAGAAATATCGACAAAGCGCGAGGTGTCATAAGGAATATCCCAACTGACCGAAGTCGGAAAGCCTGCTGATAATTGCGTCATGCGCTCACGCACACGCTGCACGGTAGCAAGCGCATTGTCACCTGGGGCAAGCTTGATGCCAATCCCCACTGCAGGCGCACCATTGAGCTTGACACTACGCAAGTATTCTTGTGCGCCCAATTCGATACGCGCTACATCTTTCAGCTTAATACTTGTACCATTAGCATCGGTGCGCAAAATAATATTACCAAACTCTTCTGGTGTATTGACGCGACCTTTGACCAAAATAGTGGCATTTAATGCTTGTCCTGCAATGGCAGGCAACTGCCCCAATTCACCCGTCGATACTTGCACGTTTTGCGCTTTCACCGCTTGCAAGGCATCACTTGGCGTTAATTTGTAGCTGGTTAATTTAAGAGGGTCTAACCAAATACGCATCGAGTAATCAGAACCAAACAGCAAAGCTTCACCCACACCCTGCACACGGCGCACCGTATCAATTACCCTCGTTGAAGCAAAATGCCCTAAATCATTAGTATTCATACTGCCGTCAGGAGAAGTCAGCAATAAAAACATCAAAAAGTTGCGACGTGATTTCGCAACCGTAATGCCCATGCGCTTCACTTCATCGGGCAAACGTGCTTCGACGCGCTTAATGCGATTTTGTGTTTCCATATTGGCAACATCAAGGTTTGTCCCTGTGGCAAAGGTAAGAGTAATCGTTCCTTCACCTGTCGCTTCGCTTGATGATTCCATGTATAACAAATGCTCTAAGCCGTTCATTTCAGATTCGATTAGGTTTACTACCGTTTCTTCAACCTGTTGCCCACCAGCGCCAGGGTAAGTCGTGCTAATGGTTAAGGCAGGCGGCGCAACTTCGGGATATTGCGATACAGGCAACTGAGTTAACGCTAATCCACCCGCCAACACAATGGATAAGGCAATTACCCATGCAAAAATAGGACGTGTGATAAAAAACTGAGGAAGCATGAAATATCCTTATCGTATTAACAAGCAAACAATGCTTGCAAGGTTTCACATAATTGCGTTTGCGTCATCTCATCTATCACACCGAGTTTTTTAACTAAGCGTGATTTATCCACTGCTCTGATTTGATCTAACAAAATAAGCCCCTCTTTTTCCATAAAAGTACAGGATACCCGACAGGGAAGCGCAAAGCCTTGACTGGTCATGGGCGCAATCAATACTGTCGCCAAAGGAGACAGCTCATCGGGTGACACCACCACGCAGGGGCGTGTTTTATTAATTTCTTTGCCTTGCGTTGGATTAAGACTGACCAACCAAATATCAAAGCGATTCACCATATATAATCACCATCTGACAAGTCAGCATCCAGCCATTCGTGATCTTCCTTCGTCATTTTTGCTTCTGGGTATGCTGCCAATACCGCTTTTATTTTTTCGTGCCAATCTACACGTGGCGAAACTTCGACAGGTTTAATTAACAAACCATCATCCGTCACCTTAAAGAGTAACTCTTTATTCGCTAATTTCGCTTGCTGAATCACTGCACGAGGAATACGAAGCCCTAGCGAATTGCCAATTTGAATTAATTGCGCCATAACACACCCTTTTTAAATAAAATAGTAATTACAATGTAAATACTATTTTCTTCTACACATAGAGTCAATCTCATTTTGGGGCTACCGAAGCACCACCAACAGGCACTACCAACACAGCACTACCAGGGCGTGCTTTTTGTAGTCCATTAATAATAATTTGTTCGTCGCCTTGTAATCCTGATAAGACCACCCAAGCACCCTCAATCAACTTGCCCAGTTTGACAGGTTTGGGCACTGCTTTACCCTCAGCAGATACTGTCATGACAATTTGACCTTGTGGTGAAGCCATGACCGCTTTTTGCGGCACAGTTAACCATGTTTTACTTTCGGAAATGGGCAACACTACTGTCACAAACTGCCCTGCTAACAAACTGCGCTGTGGGTTAGAAAACTCAGCGCGCAAGCCAATACTGCCAGTGCTCGGATCAACCGACTGATCGGTAAATAACAAGTTACCTTTGCTCGGATAGATCTGACCAGCCCCCAAGTCTAAGCTAATATGTGCTGCTGTTTCTGTTGTTTGTGCCTCTACGATTGTGCGCAATTGACGGTAATCATTACTCGATAACGAAAAATTAACCCAAATCGGATCGACCTGTTCAATCACCGCTAAGGGCGTAGCTTCGCCCTTACCGACTAACGCACCCTCAGTTACCATCGCACGACCAATACGTCCTGCAATCGGTGCAGTAATACGCGCATAGCTTAAATCAATTTCGGCGCGTGCAATACCCGCTTTAGCAGACTCTACATCGGCCTTAGCACGCGCAAGGGTTGCCTCTGCGCTGTCTAAATCCTGTACACTAGCGGCCTTTTCTGGGACTAATACTGTCAGACGTTTGCGGATTTGCTCTGCAATACGCATATCAGCTTGTGCACGCATTAAGATTGCTTTGGCACTTTGCACATTGGCTTGTAGTGTGCGAGCATCAATCTGAAACAAAACATCACCTGCCTTAATTTCGGAACCTTCCTTGTAGACACGTTTTTCTAAAATGCCCTCGACACGCGCTCGCACCTGAGCAGTGCGCACCGCTTGCAATCGACCTGGTTGCGTTAATGTTTCTGATTGTTCAATACGACTGGGGGTAATTACCTCAACTTGCGCAGGCGGCATAGCACTGTTGGCAACTGGCTTTTTACTTGCGACCTCTTCATCGCATCCAGCCAAACCCAATACCAACATTCCCAACGACAACCCTATTATCCGCTTCATCATTTATTCATCCTTCTATAGTGGCGCAAAGGCACGTAAGAACGCCCTTACAATCGCCTCAACTCGCTCATCTTTACCATCACTTGGCAAAGCAGAACATAATAACAATCGACTACGCTCAAATCCTGTTAACATAGAAAACAACATATCTGCAGCCAACCCTGAATCAGGACAGCACAAAAAACCTTCTGTATCCGCACGTTGTAATACACACTGTAACCGTTGATGCACAATACCAACACCCTGCTGATAAAAACTCGCTGCTAACTCAGGAAACTGATGCGCTTCGGCAATCATCACTCGATACTTAGCCACGCCTTGAGGGGTCATTGCTAAATGACGTAACGCCAAAGAAAACTGCATCATCTTATCGCCAATGGTTAAACGATCATTAGCCAGTATCGCTGTCGCCTCGGCAGTGCAATCTTGCGTGACTGCTGCAAATAGTGCTTCTTTACTTGCAAAATGGTTATATAGCGTTTGCTTCGCAACACCAGCACGCTTGGCTATATCAGTCATACTGACTCGATAGCCTTTATCTTCAAAGGCAAACTTTGCTGCCGCCACAATTTGATTATGCTTGCTTGAAACCATTAATAGACCTACAAAAAACATTTATTTAGACTAGACTGTCTAGTCTATTGTCAGTGAAAATAGAAAATAAATCAATAAAAATACTGACAAGAAAACCCTGAACAATCATTTTTTATTTTGACTTTCTGTGTTAATAGGCTTACCCTTTTCATCCTATCAACGTATTTAAAAACATTATATTCATTATGACCACAACCATTGTTTCTTTTAATATTAATAGCTTACGTGCTAGATTTCACCAATTGCAAGCTATTATTGAGCGCCATGATCCCGATTTAATTTTATTGCAAGAAACAAAAGTACAAGATGCTGATTTTCCACTTGATGACATAGTGGCACTGGGTTACAGCGTGGTATTTCACGGTCAAAAAACGCATTATGGTGTTGCAACGTTATCTAAGCTGCCTTTAATTTTTGAGCAAAAAGGGTATCCATGGGATGATGATACTGCACAACGTCGCTTTATTCATACGCGTTATCGACTTGCAAATGGACAAGAATTGGATGTTATGAATGGCTACTTTCCGCAAGGAGAAGAGCGTGAACACCCCGTTAAGTTTCCCTATAAAACACGTTTTTATGCTGAGCTTAACCGTTATATTGCCACTATCCCCAATAGTAACTTAGCGATTATGGGGGGTGACTTTAATATTTCACATACAGATACTGACATTGGTATTGGCGAATTAAATGCCAAACGCTGGTTACGCACAGGAAAATGCGCTTTTTTACCCGAAGAACGTGAATGGATGGAAAAACTGTTAGCGTGGGGTTGGGTAGATACCTATCGTCATCAACACGGTACACCAGATCCTGAAAATAGATTGTATTCATGGTTTGATTACCGCTCTCGTGGTTTTGAAGACAATCCTAAACGTGGGCTACGTATCGATTTATTACTCGCTTCAGCACCATTGCACGCTAACTTAGTGGCAACAGGAATCGATTATGATACACGTGCTATGGAAAAACCATCTGACCATGCCCCTGTGTGGGCATCCTTTAATCTTTGAGTAATACAAAATGCATCAATCCTTACCTTTATTTTCGACTCAAATAATAAGCCAGACAACATTGGTTGATCATATTGTTGAAATAGTATTAATGCGCCCAGAGGGTTTTCATTGGCAAGTTGGGGACTATCTCTGGCTTGGTTCTGAAAATACTGACTTTAAACCCTTTTCGATTGCCAACTTGCCTAATGAGTCAATCATTAAACTGCATATTGCACTTGTGCCTAATTTGGCTGCTTGGTTTAGTCAACTGTTAATACAAGCTCAACCACAGATTAAAGGTGCAGTGAGCCAATATCATTGGGTTAACAACAAACAACCCATTATGATGTTTGCAGGCGGAACAGGCATTACGCCATTACTAGCATTATTGGAAGGGCATAAAGATGCACTCACTGAGCAAAGCGTAACCCTGTATTGGGGTGTAAGACATGCCCAATGGTTATTTGCTCATACTGAGTTAGATGCACTAGCACAAAATTATCCTTATTTTAGCTGGCAAGCCGTTGTATCAGAGCCTGATTCAGAATGGTCTGGATTAACAGGATTATTACCTGATGTTATAGCACAACAACAACTCGACTTTTCTAATAAAAACATTATGATTTGTGGTCCATGGCCGATGGTACAAAGCATCAAAAACAATGCAATAGCACTCGGTGTATTAGCAGCCGACGCGATTCAATAAGGAAAGTGTACTATGGAAGTAATTTATTGGCTGATTCCGACTGTTATTTTTGTGGGTATTTGCGTGGTTATTGCCATTATTTGGGCAGCAAAACGCGGACAATTCGATGATTTGGATGGGGCGGGAAGTCGTATTCTTATGGATGATGATGAGCAACCCTTTGCGACACCTGAGCCGTATAAAACAGCTAAACAAAACGAAAAAGAAGTGAGTTAATACTTTATTACCAAAAAAGCATTAACTCATAATGTTATTATTTCGTTAAACAACTGGCAGGCGTACAACCGCTACTGTTATCATGCAACGCCAACGCGCCTGTCAGTTGACTAATATGCGTAAAGCCATAGTTATCCATGTACTTTTGAATACCCTTAATAATTTTTCCTGCAATCATCGGGTCTTTAGCCAGTGCAGTGCCCACACCGATTAAAGTTGCACCAGCTAGCATAAACTCAATTGCATCCTCTGCATTAGTAATACCGCCCTGTCCAATAATGGGAACAGCATGCGCTTTAGCCACCTGATAAATTTTATGTACAGCCAACAATGCAATCGGTTTAATAGCAGGACCTGACAAACCGCCTTGGTTATTCCCTAAACGTGGCTTGCGAGTATGAATATCGATTGCCATTGCACTCACTGTATTAATTGCAGATAAGGCATTCGCACCAGCCTCGATACAACGACGCGCACTTTCGCCAATGTCAGTTTGATTGGGCGACAATTTGACGATCAACGGCTTGTTGGTGACTGCACGACAGGCTTCAACAACTTTAGCAGACAAGTCTGGGTCGTTACCAAAAGCAGCTCCCCCTTTTTTGACATTAGGGCAAGAGATATTAATTTCAATTGCAGGTACAGGAGTTTGGTCAAAAGCTTGTGCCAGTAATGCATATTCTTCAATCGAAAACCCTGAAATATTAGGAATAAAGTGCGGCTTACCATCCCAATTAAGCTTAGGTAATAAATCGCGAATGACCGCTGCCACCCCTGGATTTTGTAATCCAATGGCATTCATCAAGCCATATGGCGTTTCGCTAACACGCTCAGGCGGATTACCATAACGCTCAGCTTCGGTTGTACCTTTTAAAAAAACAGCACCAATGGCATCATAATTAAAGCCTGAAATTTTCAGATATTCGGTACCATATCCCGCATTGCCTGAAAGTAAACAAAGGGGTGTGTTAAAATTTAATCCAAATGCGTTAGTGTTAAGTGACAAGGGAGCGTCCTTTTAATGAATATTGCAGTTATTTTATATGAACCAGAGATTCCACCCAATACAGGTGCGATTATTCGTTTATCTGCCAATGCTGGCGTAAGCTTGCATTTAGTCGAGCCAATGGGATTTACGCTCGATGAAAAACAAGTTCGCAGAGCAGGCATGGATTATGCAGAACTGGTGCATGTACAAATTCATGCCAGTTTAGCTGACTGTTTGGCGGCATTGCAACCCAAACGTGTTTTTGCACTCACAACCAAAACAAGTAATCGTTACGACCAAGTCGCTTATCAAGACGGAGACGCACTCCTGTTTGGTCCAGAATCACGCGGTTTGCCAGAGGCTGTGCGCTTGAGTTTGCCAGAGGAACGACGCATCACCATCCCCATGAAAGCAGGTTGTCGTAGTCTTAACTTAGCTAACGCAGTATCCATTGTCGTGTACGAGGCGTGGCGACAACATGGATTTGACAGCATTAGCTAAGACAGATTGTTTAACGACGATAGTCGTGCAAATACCACCACTCAAAAGCGATTTTTACCCAATGCAATAATCGACAGGGTATTAAAAAACTACGTTTTTCATCACGCCAAACCAAAACAGCTTTATTGTGCATATCCATAATACATAGTAATTCCACCTTAAACTTTTTCTCGACAGGACGGGTATCCAATTCGCTAATCAAATTATCAACAGCGGTGACTGCTTGTAAGTCTGCTAAATGCGCTTGCTTAGGTAACCATTCAGGACCTGGATAGCTTCCAGCATCGCCTGCAACATAAACACGCTCCAATCCTTGCACTTGAGCGTGTGCATTAGCAGGGAAAAATCCTCCTGCAGACAAAGGAATACCTGCATTTTCTGCCCAAGCAGGCCCTGTCATACCTGGCATAAATAAAATTAAATCGGTATCAATTTCTTCGCCTTCAGTAACAATTTTTGTTGCCTCAAAGCGCACCATTTTATGCCCTAAGTGTGTGCTAATCCCTTTTTCTTTCATCATATCCAAAATACGATCAACTGCAGCATCACCCAAGCGTTGCCCAGGACGAAGTGCTGGAGAGACAAAGACAAGCTTAAATAAATCTCGAATACCTTGCTCACGCATCCAGTTATCAATACCGAATAACAACTCAAAATTAGGACCACCACGCATTGCAGCCTGCTCATGTGGGTTGCTTGCAAACCCAAAAGCAATTGTACCGCCACCTGTTTCTCGCATCGCTGCAATACGATCACGGATTGCCTGCGCAGCACTAACACCTTCACAAATAGCAATGGCATTTTCGATGCCAGGGAGTTTTTTCATAAAACGCCCCCCTGTACCAATGATTAAGCCATCATTATAAAAGTCACCTGCTGTTGTTTGAACAGTACGTCCATTATTGGTTAAGCCAGTGACAGTTGCAGCAACATAAGTCACATTCATGCGCTTAAAAAAGGCTGTCAAATCGATACGCAAGTCATCACCAGAACGATTACCTGTAGGCACCCAAATAAGACTTGGATAATAAAGCATTTCAGCTTTGGGGCTAATAACGGTGATATTCACATTAGAACGCTGAGAGCGTAGGCGTTTTATCGCAGTTAAGGCAGCAAATCCGCTGCCTAAGATCGTAATATTAGACATAATTGTATAGAGTTCGCTTTTGATAATCAGTGTTAAGCATTATAAACGGAGATATTGATTTTTTGTTATCAGAAAATTAATACCTCAATCTTTAGATTTATTAATGATCCATTTTTTGTTAACGCCAGTACAAGCCAATCGCTATTTTTTATGATTATTTTTGTTCATTGTGCTGACAGCCAGTTGTAATTTGTGCAATGCAGCAAGCATTAGCTGGCGTAATCGCATTAGTTCACCAAGCAATTCTGATTCTAGTTTATTTTTTTGTTGATACTGTGTTAAACAAGTATGAGCAATATCATGAAATTGTATATGAATTGCATTAATTTCTTGAAATGCTATTAAATTACCATAGTTTTCTTGTCCAGCATTATCATACCAACGCCCAAAACGACAACTATGCTCATCTAGCCCTATTGGAAGATGTGGTTCTGTGCCATTAAGATAATGTATCAGCTTACTAATCCATGTTTGATGGTCAATTTCGGCAGTGATTAAGGGTAAATCATGTGCCATTAATACTAATGCATTCACAGATTGCCATAATGGACTGGGTTCAAACTGCTTAATCCAATTCAATAGTTCAATTGCGGGCATAGGACGAGCAATACCATAACCTTGTGCAATAGGGCAGCCTAGTTGTAATAACATCGAACCATGCGCTGCTGTCTCAACCCCTTCAGCAACCACACTCAGCTCAAAAGCATGTGCTAGCGCAATCACACCTTGCACAATGGCTAAATCTTCAGAGTCCGATAGCATATCGCGCACAAAAGATTGATCGATTTTAAGGGTATTAGCAGATAGGCGACGCAAATAAGTGAGTGAAGAATAGCCTGTACCAAAATCATCTAATGCAAAACTAACCCCTAAATGATTACATGCCTCAACAACATGCGCAGCGGCAGATAAATCGTGTACAGCTGAACTTTCGAGCACTTCTAATTCAATTTGTTTAGGTTCAACCAACTTAAATAAATCAAAAAGATGTTTTAAGTACTCTACGAATGCCAAATCTTGCAAGCTAGATGCCGAAATATTGATGCTAACATGAATACTAACACCACCATCTCTTCTCCACTCATCAATATGTGTAAATGCCCTATTCAATACCCATTTATCTAAATTTGGCATCAAGTCTGAATGCTCAATAAACGGTAAAAAAGCACTCGGTGGTAAAAGTCCTTGTTCGGGATGCTGCCAACGCACCAATGCCTCAGCTCCCAAGACAATGCCTGTGTGCATATTCACTTTCGGTTGAAAATATAAGCACAATTCATTATTAGCAATTGCACGAGCAAAGCGTTCGACCTGTGTACGTTGTTTTTGTGCTTGCTTATCTTTTTCTTGATCAAATAAGTGATAGCGATTACGACCATCACGCTTGGCTTGATACATGGCATGATCGGCATGACGCAGTAAGGTATCTGCATCTGAAGAGTCATCGGGATAAATGGCTACCCCGATACTAAGTGTCACTTGATGCTCTTGCCCATCGACACTATAGTGCTTATTTAAGGCAAAAATCATATCCGCTAAATGCGCCGTAATCTCATCAATAGAACCATGATTAGTCAATAGCAGCACAAACTCATCACCACCTAAACGCGCAACGGTATCATTTTCATGCACGATATATTGCAACTTATTCGCAACGGCAATCAGTAAGTTATCACCATGTTCATGACCAAACTGATCGTTAATCGGCTTAAAACTATCTAAATCAAGATAACAAACGGCTAAGAGTTTATGTTGCTCTAAAGTCACTTTCATTGCTTGGTGTAAGCGTTCTGCTAATAATGTGCGATTGGGCAAATGCGTAAGTGCATCATGAAAGGCGAGGTCGATAATATGCTCTTGTTTTTCTTTGAGCGCAGTAATATCCGTAAAAAACGCCAAATAATGTGAGATTTGTTGTTCAGCGTCGCGCACACTTGTAATTGTAAGCAGCTCTATCCACAAAGCACCATCTTTGCGTCGATTAATAACTTCACCTTTCCAAACTCCTTTTTGAGCTAATCCTTGCCACATTTGTCGATAAAAACGCGCATCATGTTTTCCTGACTGTAATAGCTTGGGTGTTTTTCCAATGGCTTCTTCTCGGCTATAGCCTGTAATACGTATAAAACTCTCATTAATATCTTTAATAACCCCTCGAGAATCAGTAATTATGATTCCTTCTTGAGCATGCGTAAAAACACTAGCAGCCAACGTAAGATTAATTTCTTTTTGACGCTTATCGGTGATGTCCTCACCAATCGATAGAATTCGTGTAATATCGCCTTGAATATTTTTAATCGCTGTATTACGCCAGTGAATCAGCCTTTTTTGATCGTTAAAACCAATAATATTATTTTCGAAAACATCGATAGAACTAATCTCATTATTTAAAATTTGTTCAAACACAGTTCTAACTAATGATTGCTCATTTATAGGAATAAATTGCATAAACCAATCTTTACCCACAATCGATTCCACAGGTAAACCTAGTGCTTGAGAGGCACTTGAATTAGCAGCAACCACTTTCCCCGATTCGTCTAACATAATCACAATGGCATTAATAAGATTAAATGTTTCGAAATCAATTGAGTGATAATTTTTCAAAGTTTTTGCCTAGTTAGATTTATAAAGAGTACATCTATTTAGCCGATGGTAACGCGAGACGATTTTTTGCACTTGCTATTTTTTGCACAAATTCAGGAGCAGTATGACGACTCATTTGCTGTTCGAGCAGGTCGAGTAAGGCGACGACTTGTTCTGAAAGTGAAGCAACTTGTGGCATTAGGTTATCAACCACGCGATAATCTTTTTTAAGGGCACTTTCTACTGTTTTTGCAACCACTTGATGAAATTGTGCATGGGCTGCATCTAGCTCGCGCATTGCTGGCAAACTATCGTATTGATGACCTGCACCATTACGCCACTTACCCAATCCACAAATTGTCGGATTGGCAACATCGACAATATTAACATTGTGCTCATAGCCAGAAAGCATATTCGCAATACGCAAACGCCAATTTAAATGTGCTTGCTTCATTTCTGCGAGTGGTGTACGTCCTAGACGTGCAATTTGTTGTGCTGCAGGCGACAAACTAAACTGAGCAACTAATTTATTAAGATCATTCATATTACCAGCAACATCTTGCACACTTGCAGCGGTTTCTTCGACTAACACGGCACCTTGCTGCGCAACGTTATCCATAACACCCATTGCTTTGGTCACTTCTTGTATTGCTTTTTCTTGCTCTTTACTCGCCTCAGTCACTTGACTAATAATCGTACTCACTTCGGTAACAGAAATACTGATTTGTTGCAATGCCTTACCTGCTTCACGTGCTTTTCGTGATCCTTCACCTATTTGCTGTACACTGGTATCAATCAGTGTTTTAATTCCTTTTGCTGCCTCAGCAGATTTTCCAGCAAGTGCTCTCACCTCAGAGGCAACAACAGCAAAACCACGACCATGCTCACCCGCCCGCGCAGCCTCGACAGCGGCATTAAGGGCTAGTAAATTTGTTTGAAAAGCAATGCTATCAATTAGATTAATAATCTCACTAATTTTTTGCCCCGATGTTTCAACTGCCTGCATCGCAACTAATGCTTGGTTCATCACTTTTTCGCCATCGGCAACTTGCCCTGTCACGCCTTTAGCAATATCGTTAGCATGATTAATGGTATTCATATTTTGCTGCACACTACTAAGCATTTGATGCGCAGACGCTGATGTTTGCTCAATTGCTGCGGCTTGTGATTGAATTTGATCAGAGAAATCACTGACACCGACAGATAATTGACGCATAGACTGATTGACAGCATTCGCAGAAAACTGCACTTGCCCAACCATTTCGTTTAGACCACGCAAGGCAACATTGACAGCATACTGTGCCATTAGGTAGCTACCCTCATAATGTCCATCAAGTGAACCACTTAATCGATTAGTCGCAATTTCACCAATATTAAAAACCACTTTAGCGGCAAAATCATGCAATGACTCAAGCATACTATTAATGCCATTGCCCACTGTTAAATAAAAACCTGTGTGCCCTTGAACATCAATTTTATTACTTAAAATACCCATATTTGCATCAATAATCGCTTGTGCTAATTGTCCTTGAATGGCACATTGTGACGTGACATCGCGCCATTCGGCAATATAACCCTCTTTACGTCCATTATTAATAACAGGAACGACTGTTAAATCAAGACTTAACCCTGCGACCTCTAATCGTCCCGACCATGCACTCGTTAAGCGGGAAACCATGGCACGCTGATGGCTAGGATCTTTATGAAAGATATCCATACTACTGCCAACAATGGTTTTAGCGTTAAAGTGAGGTAATGCTGTTTTAAGTTGTGCTTCATTACGAGCAAACATTTGGGCTAAAGAGGTATTGATGCTAATAATGTTAAAATCAGCATCAGCAACCATAAGGTTTGTACTGGCTGCATTCATCGCAGTAGTAAGCATAGCACTTTCGCGTGCAGCGTCTAGACTATCGCTCGCATTCTGACCAATACGTGTGCGTAATGAGTTAAGTGCATTTGTCCAAGGGTCATTTCCTTCGATTTTTTCACGAAAATGCCCATTAGCTAAATTTTGAATTGCTTTGTTTTGAACGTCACTCGGATTAGACAAGATATAACCGCGCCATGCAGCAAGACTTAACCCCATTGCGCCAATAAGTGTTGCTATGGCATCAATCAATTCGCTATGTGTGATATAGGGTGTTATCAACCCTATTGCACCGATGGTCAATCCTAAAAAAGTTAACCTATCAAATACTGGTTTAGGTGTCCAAGGCATTTTAGCTTGACTATTACGAATCTGAGCATACAAGCGTTCACCCAAGGCTTTTTGTTCGTTATTAGCGGGATAGCGTACAGAAACAAACCCTGTAATACGTCCATCGGTATAAATAGGACTCGCATTAGCAGTAACCCAGTAAAAATCCCCATTTTTACGTTTATTTTTGACTAACCCAAACCACGGACGACCATCTTTAATGGTATCCCATAAATCTTTAAAGGCTTCTTTAGGCATATCGGGGTGACGCAACACATTGTGTGGTTTGCCTTTTATTTCAGCTTCGGAATAACCAGATGCTTCTAGAAACGCTTTATTGAAGCTCGTAATATTACCCTGCATATTAGCGGTAGATAAAATGACGGTATTTTCCGATAGTTGATATTCATTAGACATAAATTAACCTTACTTTGTAAACGGAGCTGTATCAGTTTTTCTAACAGGTTGCTACAGTTAATAATCTAGTCATTTCCCATTTCTGTTATAAAATACAGTGTTTGATATGTAACAATCAAGTATTTTAAATGTTTTGGTATTTTAAATCGGGCAGATGAACACAAAACGCTGGCAACACACTGCCACCACCTTTAAATCGCTCGGTTTATCAGTCACGGCGTAAAACCTCGTCCTTAGCTAACGCTGTAAACGCTACACTAATACTAGGTCGGGGATATAAGCCGCTTCGCGTAGCGAACCTTACTCGTTCGTTGCTTGCTTTCTTTTTTACTGATTGATTATAATAGTAATATAGGTTTTTTTAGTATAATTAAGCCATGAAAATATTACAAGGCTATCGGTTTAGGTTGGAACAAAAACACAAGTATCTTGAACACCTTAATCAAGCAATTGGGTGCGAATCGCTTTGTCTGGAATAAACTCTTAGCGATGAATCTGTTGCGCTTGTAATCATATTGATTTCTCCTATATAAGTTACACGATAACAAGCAACATTAATGCCATTTTTTAGATAAAGGCAACTTGATTGACTACAGTAACACCTTCTCTACACCACCGTT